>JAEVZE010000351.1 GCA_023392395.1 Bacillota bacterium | reverse complement strand
CAAGGGCTGCGAATTTCGACAATTTGAGCGGTTTTTGCAGGATCGGCGCCACAATGACCGTACCGTGCATATTTCCCGCTTTTCGCAATGGTGAAAAGCGCCCGGAAATTCATGAGATCGCGCTTTACTTTGAAAAAGGCATGTGTTAGAATTGGCAAAAGCCCGGATGCGTCAAGTACCTTCAGGGCGGAGGGGGAGGATTCGCATGACAGGCGAAAGCGCCCGCGCGCTGATGGAGGTCAAGCATCTCAAAAAGTACTTCCCCGTGGGGAAACAGTGCCTGAAGGCGGTGGACGACGTCAGCTTTTCCATCCTGCCTCAGGAGACCTTCGGCCTGGTGGGCGAATCGGGCTGCGGCAAATCCACCATCGGGCGGACGCTGGTCAAGCTGTACGACCCCACCGAGGGCGAGATTCTGTTTGACGGCCGAGACATCACAAAATTCGATAAGGCCGGCCGCAAGGCCTACACCCGGGAAGTGCAGATGATCTTCCAGGACCCCTACGCCTCGCTCGACGGCCGCATGACCGTGGGCGACATCATCGGCGAGGGGCTGGACACCCATTTCAAGCTCTCCGCCGCCGACCGGCAGCAGGCAATCTATGACGCGCTGGCAAAAGTCGGCCTCTCCAAGGAGCACGCCAGCCGCTTCCCCCATGAGTTTTCCGGCGGCCAGCGCCAGCGCATCGGCATCGCCCGGAGCCTTGTAATCAAGCCCCGCTTCATCGTGTGCGACGAGCCGATTTCCGCGCTGGACGTGTCCATCCAGGCGCAGGTGATCAACCTTCTGATGGACCTGCAGCGGGAGATGGGCCTCACCTACCTCTTCATCGCCCACGATCTTTCGATGGTCAAGAATATTTCCAGCCGCGTCATGGTCATGTACCTGGGCCGCGCGATGGAATTGGCCGACAGCCTGGAGCTATACGCCAACCCGCAGCACCCCTACACCAAGGCGCTGTTTTCCGCTATCCCCGTGGCCGACCCGGAGTATGAGCAGCAGCGCCACCGCATCCTTTTGCAAGGCGATGTGCCCAGCCCCGTCTCCCCGCCCTCCGGCTGCCGCTTCCGCCGCCGCTGCCCCCACGCGATGCCCATCTGCAAGGAAGCATCGCCGGAAATGAAAGAAATCGCCCCGGGCCACTTCTGCGCGTGCCATTTACATGGCATGCAATGAAAATCCGCTTCGCGGCTTTTCATTGCGAAAGAACGACGCAGGCCTGTGAAATGAAAACCAAGGAGAAATCATGGCCGTAGAACCCGTCGAGCGCGTCGATTTGTGGAACCAGGTCGTCGAATACGCAGACAAGTGCTCCTGGCGCGCGGGGCCCTACCTTGCGAACATGATGCGCGCCCAGGCGCTCACCGGCTGGGAGCGGGTGTTCGCCGCGAGCGAGGGCGGCGAAGTCGCGGGGTTCTGCACGCTGACCAGGACCGACTGCATCCCGGACGTCCCCTATACGCCCTACATCGGCTTTGTGTTCGTCGGAGAGCCGCACCGGGGCAAGCGCCTGAGCCAGAAGCTCATCCAATGCGCGCTGAAATATGCCAAGGGCCTGGGCTTCTCCAAGGTGTACCTCACCAGCCGGGAACAGGGCCTGTACGAGAAATACGGTTTTGTCAAGCTCGAAGACCGGAAGGACCAATGGGGCGAGGATGAACAGATCTTCACCATTTCCATCTGATGCATTACTTTCCCGCCCTCACAACCACACAATCATCCCATGAAAAAAGCCCGCTTTCGCGAGCTTTTTTGTTATGTTCCTTCCCTCTCCCCTTGCGGGGAGTCCAGAGGGATTCAATCCCTCTGGCGCGGAGCCCCTCCGGCGTCACCCTTCGTACTTGATCAGTGCCTGCGCGGCGCGCAGTGAGGGCGCGAGTCCGGAGGCGGCCATGGCGTACAGCGCCGCGCCGAAGGCGGCCTCCTCATTGTGGGCGGGGATAAAGAGCGGCATGCCAAAGAGCAGTTCGAAGGCCCGGCGCAGCGCGGGATTTTTGCGGATGGCGTTGCCGGAGGCGGCGAGCATCTCGGGCATCTTCGCGCCCGCGCGCAGCATCTCCAGGTACAGGTCGTAGAGTTCCCGCGCCATGCCAAAAAGCGTGCCGCCGATCAGGTGGGCCGCGTCAAAGTTGGCGGGAGACAGGCCGGTGACCGCGCCCCGAAGCTCGGGGTTGCGCCTCGTGCCGGAGAAGAGGGTGACGACCTGCGGATTGTCCGTAAAGGACAGCGCCTTCTCGCCCAGTGCGTTCATCGCCTCATAGAGATTGCCCGGCTCCGTACCCGCAAGCGCCGCGCAGGAGCGCAGGAATTTTTCGAGGATGGCGTACGCCCGCCCGGCGCACAGCGACGAGCCCACCAGAATGAAGTCCTCGTCCGTCAGAGGCCGCCGCTCGGTTTCCGTGAGCAGCCCCGCCGCGCCCGACATCATCGAGATCTGCCCGCCGGTGCCCATGTTGACCAGCGCGGTCTTTTCCGGCTCCCGAACCGAACCCAGGAAGCTGGCCTGGTTGTCGCCCAGCGCCGCCGATACCGCCGCGCCCCGGTATTCGCCCAGCGCGCGCACGCCGCGCTCCACCTCCGGCAGGATCGCGGGATCGACCCCCGCGTTGGCGATCGCCGTGTCGTCCCAGTTGCCCGAGGGCAGGTCAAACAGGCCCAGGCTGGCCGCGTTCGAGGCGTGTACCACCGGCTGCGTCCGTCCGGTCAGCCGCATCGCCACGTAGTCCGCGATGGTGCACAGCTTTGAAGCGTTTTTAGGGACTTCGCCGTTTTGCACGTTCCAGAAGTGCGTCGTCAGGCCGAACCCGGTGGCCATCCGGCACCCGGTGCGGCGGAACAGCTCGGAGGCGTAGGTGCCCCCGCTCAGCGGAAGCTCGCCCCGCCCGTCCTCCCAGGTGGCGAGGGGACTGGCCGCGCGGCCCTCGGCATCCACGTACAGCATGCCGTGCATCTGCCCGTCCAGGCCGATCGCCCCGACGGGCGCGTGCCGCTCCATCAATTGATCGATCAGACCCATCGCCTTTTTCAGGATAACCTCCGCGTCCTGAAGCCGCGCCCAGGGCCGGTTGTCCGGGATGTCCGCGCCGTTTGGCAGCGTGACGGCCTCCAGCACCTCGCCCCGCGCGTTCAGCGCCACGGCGGAAAGGGTGGTGGTCCCGATGTCGATTCCGATCGCGTTCATGGTACTCACTCCCTTCAGCATTCCATGGTGGTGGACGCGGGGTCCAGCCGCCGGATGATGTCCTGCTGGATGGCCGGGGACAGGTCCAGGAAATTGACGAAGGTGCCGTGGATGCGCATGATATAAACGCCGGAAGGCGCGTACTTCTTCGGGTTGGCGAGCACTTTCCTCAGCATCTCCGGCGTGGTCACATTCACATAGAGGTAGAACGGCGAAAGCCCCTTGGCCATGGGGTTGAAGAACAGCGGGCCAACCACCTTCTCCCGGAATTCCACGCCCTTTCCCTCAAAATCAGCGCCCCGGAAATATTTGGGGTCGATGCCCAGGTGGGACGCGTACCCGCCGCAGAACTTCTCAAAGGGCAGCTTCATGGCGGACAATGCCCTCAGGCCCAGTCCGCCCGCCGCGTCGCCCGCCAGCGGATCGATGCCGTAGTTCAGCATTTCGCGGGCGAGGCGTCCGTCCGGCGTCGCGCCCACCCAGTAGCCGTACAGAAGGTGGGTGGAGGGCGTCGAGAAGTCGGGCCGGAACGGGTTGCCCAGGTAGTTTGTCAGGCCCCGCACCATGTCGGACACGCGGTTGGCGATGGCTACGGCCTCGCCGTCCGGCTGGGATTCGTTCTCGCCGTACTTGGGGCAGGCCTTGAGGAACGCGCGCAGATCCTCATAGCCCGTAAAGTTGGCCCGGAGCGCGCACAGAAGCACTTCCGCATCCTGCGGTCGCTCGGCGACCAGGCGGTCGATGGCGACGAAGGAATCCGCCAGCACCGCAAGGCCGTGGATCAGACAGCCGCTGCCGTTGTAGCGGGTGCCCTGGTGGACAGGATCCCGCATGTCATAGCCGGATTCCAGCCCGCCCATCATGGAGGAAAGGAACGGCACCGGCAGGTGCGACACCGCGCGGGATGCGCCGTTTGCGGCCTGTTCCATTTCGGAGAGGAAGCCTTCCAGGTTTTTGTAGAACCGCTCGCGGATGCCCAGGAGCCCCTCCAGCGGCGAAACCGGCTCCACGAAGGAGGCGATCTTCTCGCCGGTGATCAGGGAATGCCCGTCATTGAGCGTCAGTTCCAGAATTTTGGGCAGGTTCAGCCAGGTGTTGGTGGTGTTGCCGTTGTCCTTGCCCATGATCAGCGGCTCCTGGCAGCCCGCAATGGAATAATCCGGCAGGTCCTTATCCTCGATGCCAGAAAGCCTTAGCGCCTCGAACACGGAGTCGTCGCTAAACAGCGACGGCGTCAGGCACCCGGGCGTGAAGAAGAAGCGGCCCATCTCCCGGTAGAGCTTCTCCGGCGTGTTCCTATGCAGCTTGACCGACAGGATCGGCTGCGGCAGGTTCATCTGAAAGTAGGCGTCCAGCAGCGCATAGCTGGTCTCGTTGGTCAGGTCGTTTCCTTCAAGGTCCCGCCCGCCGACGATCAGGTTCTGGGAGATGGCCCAGCTGCGGTCGCCCACGTTGAAGAACACCAGAAGATGGGAAAGCAGCGCCGCGGCTTCCTCGCGGTTCAGCCCCTCCGCCGCCCGGTAGGGCTCAAAGATGCGGTCGGCGTTGCCCACGGAGAAGGCAAACGGGTTGGGCGCTTGCTCCACGCACATCACCTGCCACAAAAGCTGAAAGCTCTGGATGGCCTCGTACAGCGTGTCCGCGCCGTGGGCGGGCACCTTTTCAAGCGCCTTTCGCATGCGGGTAATCTGGTCCTTGCGCTCGCCGGAGGCGCTCTTTTCCTGCGCCGCCGCCAAGGCTTGATACCGCCCGGCAAGCATGACCACCGCCTCCAGCGCCCGCTTCATCGCGTGGAAGCCGGACGCCTTTTCCGGGTCTTTTTCGGAGGCGATCTTTTTAGACAGCGCCTCGATCTCCCCAAGCACACCGTTTTTGAGGAAGGGCCTCAGGTCCGGGATCACATGGCCCGTCACCTGCTCCATAAAGAAGGCCACTTCTCCGGTCAGGTTCTCCACCTTTTGGTAGGTCTCCGAGAGCGCCCGCACGTAGGGCGTGGTCTTGTCGTGCTCCCTGACCGCGGCAATGCGCTCCGGCGGGAATTCGCCGTTCGGGTCGATATCGCCGAATACCGCCGTCGGGTCGCAGTACCCGGCGAAGGACTCCACCTTGAAGCTGGGGTTGATCAGCGCGTAGGAGCGGGCGAAGGCGTCCCGCTGTGTGCCCGCGAACAGCGCGTGTTCGCTGATAGACAGCGGCAGCACGGAAAGCGCGTCGTAAAGCAGGTTCGCCGCCTTCTCCGAGGGCGTCAGGGCCTCGTACTTCGCCTCGTTTGCGGCATAGGACTCCCGGATCAAAAACCAGCCGTCCAGCCTGGTCAGCGCTCGCTCCTCCCGGAACAGCTCCTTCGCCAGATTGACGACGCCCGCGGGGTTCATGGTCAGCGTTTCCATTTTGCTCCTCCTCTAGGTTCTTATGACCTCAAGGCCTTCGGCCTTCAACATCTTCTCCAGCGTCTCCGCGCGCCCGGCGGGCAGAAACGCATCCTCCATCCGGTAGTCCAGCCCCATCTTTTGCCACTTGTCCCGGCCGTACTCGTGATAGCGCAAAACTTCCACCTTTGCGCGGCCCGTAAAGCGGGCTAGGTACGTTGAAAAGCCCGCAAGCGCCGCATCTTCGTCGTTCACGCCGTGGATCAGCGGGATGCGGATCAGAAGCTCTACCCCGGCCTCTGCCGCGCGCTCAAGGTTCCGCCTGACGGCCTCGCCGGAAAGCCCGGTAAAGCGGAGGTGCTCGGCATCGTCCGGGTGCTTGAAGTCCGCGATCAGAAGGTTCAGGAAGGGGAACAGCTCAGGAAGGCGCGGATTCGTCCCGTTGGTCTCCAGCGCCGTGTGCACGCCCGCCTCCCGCACCCGCTTGAAAAGCGCCAAGACCTGATCGAACTGCATCGTGGCCTCGCCGCCGGTCAGCGTCAGCCCGCCGCCGTCAAAGAACATGGGGCTCGCCGCGATCACCGCCCCGGCGACCTCCTCCACGTCCTCCCGCCGGTTGCCCGCCCGGCCCGCCGCCATGCCCTCGGGGTTGGAGCACCAGGGGCAGCGCATGTTGCAGCCCGCCAAATGGTACACCAGCCGGTTGCCCGGCCCGTCCTGCCGGTAGTTGAAGCCCTTCTGAAAGTACTCGATCGTCATACGCCGCCTCCAACCCTTCCGAATGCGCCTGTGGGCCGCATCAATAGGTTGTCCAGCGCCACCACGCTGGCGCCCAGCAGCATCGGGTCCCCCGGAAAGCGGTTGACCGACACCTTCAGCTGCTGGTATATCTCCGGCATCAGATGGCGGCGCAGCACGCCGTCCACCGTCTCCAGAAACAAGGGGCCGCCCTCCACCATGCGGTCGGCAAACACCACGCAGTCGGGGTTCAGCGCGTTGATCAGCCCCACCACGCCGAAGGCCAGGTGACTGACCACCCGGCGGTAGGCGTCCCGCGCCGACGGGTCCCCGGCGCGAACCAGCCGAAGCACCTCTTGAGATTCCGGCGCTTCGCCGCCCTGGGAGAGCCGTGTCAGCGCGTAGGCCTCCCTCAGCGCCTCGGAGGAGGCGTACAGTTCCAGGCATCCCCGGTTGCCGCACTCGCACAGCGACCCCGCGAAGTTGATGCTGCCGTGGCCGATCTCCCCCGCATAGCCCGACGCGCCGTGGTAGACCTGGCCGCTGGCGATCACCCCCGCGCCCACGCCCCGGTCGCACACCACGTACAGCAGGTTCTCATCCCGCCGGTGCTCGCCGTACCAGAGCTCCGCCAGCGCGCCGCAGTTGGCGTCGTGCTCCAGAAACACCGGCACGCCCGCTGCGCCCTTCAGCCCTTCCTCGATGTCCACCTTGGACCAGCCGGGAAATCCGCTCATCAGCGTGATGCGCTTCGTGCGGGCGTTGTAGGGCCCCGGCAGCGCCACGCCCAGCCCCAGCACCTCCCCCGGCGCTCGGGCGAGGGTGGATTGGATCAACCCCCGGAACGCCGAAAGTGAGACCTCGGCCCCCAGTTCCGGGCGGTTTTCGATCTGCTCGTGGACGCGGACGTTCCCTTCAATGTCGTAGACCGCGCAGGCCAGGTAGCCGCGGTTAACCCGAGCAGCGCCCAGGAAGAACCGGTCCGCGTTCAGCGTCAGGCCCATGGGCTTTCGGCCCAGCGGCGCTTCCTGCCCGGTGGTCTCCGACACCAGCCCCCAGTCCTGCAATTGTTTTACGATCTTGGTGATGGTCGCCTGCTTGAGCCCGGTGGCGTAGGTCAGGCCGATGCGGGTTTGGGCCCGCCCCGAGTGCAGCGCGCGGATGACAAGCGAAAGGTTCAGCTCCTTCTGCGCGTCCCGGTTGATGCCCGACTCGTACTGCATGCGTTCCTCGCTCTGATATAATTCACTGAGTGCATTATATGCGTTTGAAATCCCGCTGTCAACGCATCCTGTCCGCTTCTCGCGCAAATATTGCGCCGGTATCGTTTAGATCGCGGCGCACTTTTCTATCTTCAAGAAAGAAATCTCCCGCAAGGGCATAAAGAAAAAGTGCAGAGCGGTTTGCATCGCCCTACACTTTTCTTTTATACAATCCCTTGCGCGGGGTCCAGGGGCATCATGCCCCTGGCGGGTGGTCCGGAGGGCGGAGCTCTCCGGCGTCCCCCTTTCGTTTTAGAACTTCAGCTCCCTGCACGGCAGCGAGAAGGCTTCGGCGACGCCGGGATAGGTGATCTCACCCTCGTAGGTGTTGATGGCGGAGACGATGGTGGGATCGCGCCGGGCGGCCTCCTCAAGGCCGAAGTCCGCGATCTTGAGGCCGTAGCCCAGGGTGGCGTTGGTCAGCGCCATGGTGGAGGTATAGGGCACCGCGCCGGGCATGTTGGCCACGCAGTAGTGCACCACGCCATCCACCACGAAGGTGGGGTCGTCATGGTATGTGGGGCGGGTGGTCTCGACGCAGCCGCCCGGGTCCACCGCCACATCCACGATGACCGAACCGGGTTGCATCAATTTCAAATGCTCGTGGCGAATCAGCTTGGGCGCGGCCGCGCCGGGGATCAGCACCGCGCCGATCACCAGGTCCGCGTCCGAAATCTCCTGCTCAATGGCGGCGGTGGTGGAAAACACCGTCTTGATGTGGCTGTTGAACAGCTCGTCCAATTCCACCAGCCGGTCGATGGACAAATCGATCACCGTGACGTCCGCGCCCAGGCCCAGCGCCATACGGCAGGCGTTGGTGCCGACGAAGCCGCCGCCCAGCACCACCACCTTGGCCTTGCGCACGCCCGGCACGCCCGAGATCAGCACGCCCCGGCCGCCGAAGGGCTTTTCCAGGCACTTCGCGCCCTCGATGGCGGCCAAACGCCCGGCGATCTCGCTCATGGGCTTGAGCAGCGGGAGCTGGCCCTTTTTGTCCCGGAGCGTTTCGTAGGCGACGCCCTTGCAGCCGGCCGAAAGCAGCGCGTCGGTCAGCGCGCGGTCCGCGGCCAGGTGCAGATAAGTATAGAGAACCTGGCCCTTCCGCATCCGGCCATACTCCGCCGGGAGCGGTTCCTTGACCTTGATGAGCAGCTCGCTCTCTGCCCAGACGATTTCGGCATCGGTCAGGACCGCCCCGGCCTTTTCATACGCCGCGTCCTGAAAGCCGCTGCCCTCGCCCAAGCCCCGCTCCACCAGCACCCGGTGGCCGTGCCGCACGTATTCCGCGGCGTTTGCAGGCGTCATTCCCACCCGGAATTCGTTGTTCTTGATCTCCTTGACGCACCCGACGGTCATATGCACATCCCCCTGTCAAACCATATGCTCGCGCCCGACATTGTTGCAGCCTTCCGGACGCGCTTTCAGGGAGGCTGCCCGGGCGAATCGCCCGGCGCATGCCCCGTTGCACGCCAACCTGAAAGAGATTCGACGTGCGGGAAAGTTTTCCTGTACTGCAAAACGTTTCTGCCTCGCCCGGCACGTGTAAAATTTCGAGCGTTGAAAAACCACGATGGTTTTTCAACGCGAAAGAGGAAAACTACGCGAGCCTGAAATCCTGCGGGATTTCCGGGCGGCTCGCTGACGTTGGGGTTTGTTTCCTCCTCCAGTGTGCGCACTGATGGAAGAAACACGTTCCCGGCGTACAGGTCGCCGGGAACGATGAGATGGCTGGACGGGGGATAGTCCGGGGCCCGATGAAAGCCGAGCCCAAGGCGCCCGTCGATTCACCGCCGCTGTATGTTTGGCAGATCGCCGCGCAGCCAGCCGAGAAACGCATTTTCATCGATGATTTCGATCGGGCAGCCTTTCTCCTTCAATTGCAGCGCCTTCAGGTGCTTGGTGCTGTACGGCCCGTGTACGAGGCGTGGGTCCTGAACCCCGACGACCAGCACGTTCGTTCTTTTCGAGACGCCGCCAAGCACCGTTCCGGCGCGCTCTTCCACGGCGCGCTGGGCAATGCTCCGATCCATGGAGTGAAGCTCGCCCGTAAACACAAAGGTCACTCCATCAAAGACCGGCTCGCAGGCGTACGCGGCTTCCAGCGGCATTGGCGCAGCCTTCCGGGGCGCGTAGGCGGGCCGCCACAAGGGCCCACGGTCTTCCGCGCAGGGATGGCCCTTGGGAATGGCGTTCCAGCGCTGTCCGGCGGCGCGGAGGAGATCCTCCAGCGAGTCCGCCCCGGCGCGGCGCGCCATGGCCAGGCAGATGAGCGCACAGGCGCGGGCGTCCTCCGCCGCGTTGTGGTGCTGAAAGTCCGGTAAGCGGAAATAGTCGCACATGTCGGGCAGCCGGTGGGAAGGCGCGCCGGAGCACAGTGCCCGGGACAGCCGCACGGTGCAGGCGTACTTTCGCTCCACCGGATCGACCTGCCAGATCGAAAACAGCCGCTCCAATACGTCCATATCGAAGGAGGCGTTGTGGGCGACGAGCGGCAGTCCCGCCATGTATCGAAGCATCTCGTCCCAGATTTCCGGGAACGTCGGCGCATCTTTGACGTCCGCCTCCCGGATGCCGTGAATCCGGATGCACTGCGGGGAGAAAGCGCACCGGGGATTCATGAGGGAATAATAGGTTTGGGCGATGCGCCCGCCGCGCACCACGGCCAGGCCGACCGCGCAGGCGCTGCCCCGCTCGTAGCTGGCGGTTTCAAAGTCGATGGCTACAAAATCAAGAGACATACCAAGCCCCCTTGTGTTCATACGCATGATACCACACGTTCCACAGAGGCGCAAGCAAGGCAGGGTCCCAAGGCTTCTCCAAACGCATCCGGCGCGGGCGAGGAACGGCTTACGGCGCGCGGCGGAACGCGCAGGAAGTCAGGTGGTCGTTGACTATGCCCACCGCCTGCAAAAAGGCGTAGACAATCGTGGAGCCGACAAACTTGAAGCCCAGCTTTTTCAGGTCTTTGCTGATCCGGTCGGAAAGCTCCGTGGAGGCGGGCACCTGGGAGAGGCTCTCCCAGCGGTTGACCACCCGCACCCCGCCCACATAGCCCCAGAGGAATGCGTCCAGGGAGCCATATTGTTCGCACAGCCGGAAGTACGCCCTGGCGTTTTCAATCGCCGAGCGGATCTTGAGGCGGTTCCGGATGATGCCGGGGTTTTGAAGAAGCGCCGCCACTTTGGCGTCGTCATAAAGTGCGACGATCTCAGGATCAAAGTTGTCGAAGGCTTCGCACAGCGCGCCCATCTTCCTTAGGATGGTCGACCAGCTCAGCCCCGCCTGCTGGCCCTCCAGCATCAGCATTTTGAACAGCGCTTTGTCGTCGTGGACAGGCACGCCCCACACCTGGTCATGATACGTCTGTTCCAGTCCTTCGCGCCGGGCCCAGCCGCAGCGGGTAATCTCCATCGGCATCCCCCCTTTGCTTCATTATACCACGTATTGCACACATACGTTCGCGCAAAGAAGCTATCCTGTCGGTGCAAGCTGGAAGGGGGGAACGACAAAGGGCGCTGCCCTTTGGAAACCCGCAAGGGGGCTGAGCCCCCTTGACCCCGCACAGGGATAAAAAATGTCCGCTAGCGCGGACATTTTCGGGTCAGAGTACGACGACAATCAGGTTTGAAACCAAACGTTGTACGACGGCGGGCGGGTTGGGCTGTCAGACCTTCTCCAGCATCATGACCCGCCAGTCCTCGATGGGCAGCTTCTCCGAAAGGGTGACGGTCTTTCCGGAGAGTTTCTCGCAGTTCCACGCGTCGTAGGTGGTCAGCTTGTAGGAAACGCCGTCCCGGGGAGTGGTCCAGTCGCCCACCCACAGGTGCTTGCCGGGTACCTGGCGGCGGGTGAAGATCAGGTAGAAATCAACACCCTTCCGAAGCGCATAGTAGTTGTGGGCGTCGGAGTTGACAAAATCCCGCTCCATCTCCTCAAACGGGCAGCGCTCGACGATTTCCCGGAGGAACTTGAGCCTTTTGGGGCTTTCTCCGATCATGTCGCCGCCGTAGGCCCAGAAGATGTCCCGGTTGTTGT
>JAEVZE010000346.1 GCA_023392395.1 Bacillota bacterium | reverse complement strand
ATCGGCATCATGAACATCATGCTGGTTTCGGTCTCCGAGCGCACCCGTGAGATCGGCATCCGCAAGGCCATCGGCGCGCAAAAGCTGGACATCATGCTCCAGTTCCTGATCGAGGCGGTTTCGATCTCGCTGATGGGCGGTTTGATCGGATTGGGGCTGGGCTACTTCGTCGTCAATGTCATCGCCCCGATGATCAACGTCACAATGGTCATGTCCTCCGGCGTCGCGCTCCTGTCGGTCATCTTCTCGGTGCTGGTGGGCGTCATCTTCGGCTCCTACCCGGCCAACATGGCGGCGTCGCTTCTGCCCATCGAGGCCCTGCGCTACGAATAAAGATGCTGCGAAAATCCGCCGCGCGGCTTTTCGCAGCATAGGAGAAAGCTGCGTGAGCCTGAAATCCTGCGGGATCTCCGAGCGGCTCTACTTCCTGAAGGGTTTGTTTCAGCCACCAGTGTTCGGGCGCTGGTGGCTGAAACACGTTTCCAGCGCACGGGTCTCCGGAAACGATTTATGGGTACGACCGAGTTTGCCAGCAGTGGGGATGAAGCGGGCCCGGGTTCGCCCAATGCTTTGCCGCTTGACACGCCGTATATCCGGTCGTATCATGGATGCTGACATTCAAAACTCCCGCCAAGAGGTGCACTGCGATGGACCATTCCATTCCTCCCGCGCTGGATCCCCTGGACGTCGAGCGGCTTCTATCCGATTGCGGCTGCTTCTACCGAGTCCGCACGCAGTATGAATCCTCCTCGACCAACGACGATGTGAAGGCCGCCGCTCGCCTGGAGGAACCGGAAGGTCTGGTGATCATCGCAGACCATCAGACCGCGGGCCGCGGTCGGCTGCGCAGGGCGTTCTTCTCGCCGGACGGCACCGGACTGTACATGAGCATGCTGCTCAGACCTTCTATGCGCGCGGCTGATTCCGTGCTGGTGACCGCGGCGGCCGCCGTGGTGGTTGCCGAGGCGATCGACCATGTCTCCGGTAAAAACGCCCGGATCAAGTGGGTCAACGACATCTTCCTGGACGGCAAAAAGGTTTGTGGCATCCTGACGGAGGGCGCCGTCGGGCCGGACGGCAGGCTGCAGTACGCGGTGCTGGGCATCGGCGTCAACATCGCGCCGCCGCCGGGTGGGTTCCCGGAGGGACTTCACGACATAGCCTGCGCGGTGTTCGACAATCACGCGCCGGAGAATGCCCGGGCGCTGCTCGCCGCAGAAATCCTCACGCGCTTTTTCCGCTACCGCGCGCTGGAGGAGCGCGCGTTCCTCCCCGCCTATCGCGCGCGCTCCATGGTGTTGGGAAAGCCCATCCTGGTTTCGCTGGGCGAGGAGAAGTTCTCGGCACGCGCGCTGTCCATCGACGACGACTGCCGCCTGATCGTTGAAACCGACTGCGGCGTGCTCCCGTTGTGCGCCGGCGAGGTCAGCATACGGCCCGCCGTATAACAGGCAGTGCCTGTCACGACGCCTGTGAAAATCATGGAGACATTCCATAGGAAAAGCCCGCCGGACGGTCCGGCGGGCTTCTGATATACCTTGGAATTATGCCTTCGCGGGCGAGGGCTTGTTACCGGGCTGGGGCTTCCTCTTGTCGCGGCGCTTCTGCATGGTGACCCACAGCGGGCCGCACAGGGCCAGCGTCGAGTAGATGCTCAGCATGGAGCTGATGGCCATCGGCAGTGCGAAGGAGATGACGGAGTCCAGGCTGGAGCGCATCGCGAGGAAGTAGATCATCGACACCGAGACGGTGACCGCGATGTTGGTGTTGATCGAACGGGTCATCGTCTGGCTGACAGACAGATCCGCGATGTTTTCCAGCGATTCCTTGGGGTAGACCCTGCGGTTCTCTCGGATGCGGTCGAACACGACGATGGTGTCGTTGATCGAATAACCGACAATCGTCAGCGCCACCGCCACAAAGGAGTCGCCGATCGGGATGCCCGCGATCACGCAGGTGAAGAACGCGATCGCGAGGTCATGGAACAGCGCGATGATCGCGGAGAGGCCCGCCAGAAGTCCTCCGATCTTGCGGAAGGAGAACCACTCATAGATCAGGATCAGCACAACCGCCAGTATGACCGCGATAAGACTGCGCTCCAGGAACCGGCGGCCGTAGAAGGGCTGCACCAGCGAGGACTCGGCGCTGACAAACTTGGCATCCGGGAACTTCTCGTTGAGCTTGGTCACGAGGTCCTCCTGCTCCGTGGAAGACATGCCGTATTCGCCCGCCAGGGTCAATACCACCCGGTTTTCGTGGGTCATATAGTCGGTGGTAAGCTGCGCGGTGGTCGAGCGGCCCAGGATATCGGAGGCGGCGCCAGCCACTGCATCAGCGTCAACCTCACCCTGGTAGGTGTACTTGAGCAGCGCGCCGCCGGTGAACTGGATGTCCAGCGCCACGCCGCGGATGAGGCAGCCGAGAATGCCGATGAGCATGAGCGCGATGGAGATCGAGTACAATATTCTGCGGTGGGCGTAAATGGAGTAAGGCTTCTTTACATTCACAGCGTGACCCTCCTCGTACGGCAGGTATACAGCTTCTCATTGGACAGCTTCGGGAACTGGACAAGCGAACGCATCATCAGGTGCGACGCGGTCACGCCCGCCAGGAAGTTGAGCAGAACGCCGGTCAGCATCGAGTAAGCAAACGACAGCATCGCGCCGGAGCCCAGGATCATCAGGATGATCGCGGCGATCATGACGGTGATGTTGCCATCGAAAACCGAGGAGAACGCGTTCTTGAAGCCCGCCGCGACGGCGGCCTGGGTCTTCCTGCCGATCTTGATCTCCTCGGAAATGCGCTCCGCGATGATGATGTTGGCGTCCACGCCCATACCGATGGAGAGGATGACGCCCGCGATACCGGGCAGCGTCACCGTAATCTGCGGGATGGACAGCGCCAGCAGCACGCCGCTGACCTGAACGAGGAGCGACACGCAGGCAATCACGCCCGACATCTTGTAGTAGAGCATCAGCAGGATGCAGATGATCAGGAACGCGAGCGAACCCGCCCACACCATGACGCTCAGAGCGCCGGCGCCCAGCGACGGGCTGATGGTGGAGTAGTTGCGCGCCTCCATGGAGAAGGGCAGCGCGCCGGCGGCGATCTTCTGCGCCAGGTCGGAGGCATCCCTCAAGCTGTCATTGCCGACCTTATTGTTGGTGATCACGCCCGCACCGTCGGTGATTGCGCTCTCCACAATAGGTTCGGAAATTTTAGCTTCGTCCATGTAGATGGCGATCGGCTTACCCAGGAGCTTCGTCGTGGCGTCGGCGAAGAGCTTCTTGCCTTCGGCGTCAAAGGTCAGCGCCACATCGTAGCCGCCCTTGCCGTTGGACGCGACGACGGACTTCGTCACATGGGCGCCGTCCACCAGCACGTTGCCGTCACTGTCGCGGAAAGTCAGCTTGGCGGTCTGGCCCAGCTCGGTGATGGCCTTCTGGGCGTCAAAAGTCTTTTCGTCCGACTTCCACGGGAAGCGGACGATGATGTCGCCATTGGTGCGGTCCACCGTCACGTCGCGGTCCAGGATGTTCTTCTGGTCCAGGCGGACCTCGATGACCGAACGGGCGCTCTCCAGCTCGTCCGCCGTCGGCACGCGGTCCAGGCCGACCGGCTGATACACCGCGTCAACACCGCCGCGGATGTCAATGCCGAAACGCATGTCGCCCGCGCCGGGGATGTTGAGCTTGAACTGGTCCATCTGGATGTGTATGCCGAAGATCGCGACACACGCGAGCGCCAGCGCCAAGCCCAGCACGATAAAAAACGTACCCCGATTGACTCTCATTCCCATACCTCCACGCACCCGCCGAGGCGGGCCAATTGCCGTGACCCTTGGAACCTCCGCATTCCGATCACACGTTGCCGATTATACCATAAATGACGCCATTTCGCCATAAAGAAGATGACAAGATTCGGGGCAGCGAGAATCTGCCCTGCAGCTTTTCTCTGCATTTGTGCAGGCCTTGTGAATCTTCGATTCACGGTCAGGTCTGCACGCAATAAGGTGGCCGCACATATCGCCCTCCGGTTGCTTCCGTTCAATCGGTGGCTGCGGCCCCCGAACCCCCAAGGTAGGAAACCAGCACTCAGAAGGTTAGAATTCGTTCATCCGGTAGCCCACGCCGATCTCGGTGATGATGTAACGGGGCGCGGCGGGGTTTTTTTCCAATTTTCTGCGGATGTTGGCCATGTTGACCCGGAGGATCTGGTTGTCGCCCAGTGCGTTCGGCCCCCACACTTCGCCAATCAGCTGATCGTAGGTCAGGACCCTCCCCGCGTTCTTCGCCAGCGCCGTGACGATCCGAAATTCGTTCTGCGTCAGGTGGGCCTCCTGAACCCCGATCAACACCCGCCGGCGAAAGAAGTCCACCGTCAGTTCGCCGGAGACGAACGCCCCATCCTGGGCCGAAGCGGTCTGCGCGTGGCGCAGCTCCGTGCGGATGCGGGCCAGCAATTCCGACGTGCCGAAGGGCTTGGTCA
>JAEVZE010000060.1 GCA_023392395.1 Bacillota bacterium | reverse complement strand
GGCCAGTCATACTCCGCCATATAGGCTTCGCCATATTCGCGGTAAATCCTCTTTGTGAGGGCACTCAAGGGTTCGCCGGTGACCGACATCATCTCCACCAACAGCGCCGCCGCCTGAATGCCGTCCTTGCCGGGGATGTGCCCCTTGACCGCGAGGCCCCCGGAGGACTCGCCGCCGATGATCGCGCCATGCGCTTCCATCGCGGCGGAGATGTACTTGAAACCCACCGGCACCTCGTAACAAACTTCGCCGAAGGACGCGGCCACCTTGTCCAGAAGGTGCGTGGTGGCGAGGTTCCGCACCACCGGCCCACGCCAGCCCTTGTACTTCAGAAGGTAGTAGTACAGGAGCACCAGGATCTCGTTGGGGTGGACGAAGCGGCCGGTGTCGTCGATCACGCCGATGCGGTCGGCGTCGCCGTCGGTGGCAATGCCGATGTCCGCCCTGCTCTCCACCACCGCCGCGCGCAGCGCCCCCAGCGTTTCCACGTTGGGCGAGGGCAGGCGGCCTCCGAACAGCGCGTCGTGCCGCTCGTGGATCACGTCCACATCGCACCGGGCGGTGAGCAGGATGGTCTGCAGTGATGTGCGGCTGACGCCGTACATCGGGTCCAGTACGATGCGAAGGTTGCGACGCCGAATGGCGTCCATATCCAGCGTTCGGATGATGGCGTCCAAATAGCCGTTTTCCGGGGCGATCTCCGTGACGAGGCCGCGCTCTATGGCCTCCTCGTAGCGGATGAACCGCACGTCCTCCCGGGCGACCTGGCTGGCGGCGTCGCCTAAGGGCTGCGTGACCTCGAGGGAGGCGTCCCGCCCGCCCCGGGTGAACAGCTTGATGCCGTTGTACAGCGCCGGGTTGTGGCTGGCGGTCACCGCCATACCGTAGGGAAGGTCCATCGACCGGACTGTGTACATGATGAGGGGCGTCGGGGCTTCGCGCGCGATAAAATGGACGTGGATGCCCTCCGCCGCCATCACCTCCGCCGCCCACCTCGCCGCCTCCCGGGACAGAAAGCGCCTGTCAAAGCCGATGGCGATGCCCTTTTCGTCCACGCCCTCCGTCTTCATGCGCCGGGTCAGCGCCAGCGAAAGCTTTTGCACGTTCTCCTTGGTGAAGTCCTCGCCGATGATCGCCCTCCAGCCGCCGGTTCCAAACGCGATCATGCGTTCTCACCTTCTCCTTTGCCCATCCACACTTCGACGATATGCTCCGTACCCGCCGGAAACAACGGGACGCACTCCGCTTCCAATCCGTCCACCGTCAGGCGCGCGACGCCCTTTTGCGCGTGCTCCGGGTTTTTCACTTTGATATGGTAGGTCGCGCCCCGGAAAACCCGGGTGGCGGTGAAGCCGTCCCACGCGGCGGGGATTGAGGGATCCACCGTCAGCGCGTCCCACTCCGGCCGGATGCCCAGCATATATCGGGTGGCGGCGTAGTAGGCCCAGCCCGCGCTGCCGGTCATCCACGGGTGGCACGCCCGGCCGTGGGCGGTGTGCTCGCGGCCCATGACGAACTGGCAGTAGGCGTAGGGTTCCGACTGGCGGATCTCGATCAGGTCGTTCTGGCGCACGGGCAAAAGCGCCTCGTACAATTTCATCGCGTCGTCGCCCCGGCCCAGCATCGCGCTTGCCACCCACGCCCAGGGGTTGGAGTGGCTAAAGATCGCGCCGTTTTCCTTGACGCCGGGGTAGACGCGGGTGACGAAACCAACCGAATCGTCGGGCGTTCTAAAAGAGGGTGCGTTCAGCATCAAGCCGTAGGGGGTGTAGAGGAATTCCATCACCGCGTCCATCGCGGAATCGCCCTGGGCTTTGGTCACCGCGCCGGAGGCCACCGCCCATGCGTTTGACTCCAGGTGCACCTTGCCTTCCTTGGAGTACACGTCGCCGATGGGCTCGTCCCGCCCGGTGATGCCGCGGATGAACCACATGCCGTTCCACAATACCTTCTGGCAGTTCGCGGCCATCTCGTCCCGCATGGCCGAGTAGCGCCGCACATCGCCGCCGCGGCCCAGCCACCGCGCCGCCGAAAGGAAGTGGCCCAGCGCCCACAGGTGCAAAAACGCCACCATCGCGCTCTCGCCGCCGCCCAGGTTCAGGCAGTCGTTCCAGTCGGCCCTAAGGCCCTTGGCGATGCCGTGAGCGCCCAATTGATTGTACGTGAAGTCCAGAATCTTCTTCATGTGGTCGTACACGGTGTCCTGAGCGCCGTCGGCGTAGGGGATCACCTCGTGGAAGAAGTCAAACTCGCCGGTCTCCCGCACGTATTCGCAGATAGCGGCCACCAGCCACAGCGCGTCGTCGGCACAGGTGTCCTTGAGGCCGTGGATCATGGCCGCCTTGTCGGGGGTAGGCACCACCGTGGGAGATTTAAAGGACTGCTGTTTGCCCGGTTCAAACCACTTGGGGTCGAACAGATGCAGCCCGTAGCCCTCCCGCACCTGGCCGTGGAGCAACTGCGTGATGCGCTTTTTGCACATCTCCGGGTTGGAGTGGGGCACGCACATCGCGTCCTGCGCGGTGTCGCGGTAACCCAGCCCCGTGCGCCCGCCCACTTCGATGAACGAGGCGAAACGGGAGAACATCACGTTGACCTCGCTCTGGTACAGGTTCCACAGGTTCAGGCTGGTGTTCATGTCCTGGCTGGGGGTATTCACCTGAAGCCGGGAGAGCTTATCCTCCCAGAAGGCGGCGAGCGACCGGAAGGCTTCATCCACCGCCTGGAAGCGATACTTTTCGCGGGCCGCCCGCGCCGCCTGCGCATTCCCCTGGCCCAGGAGGAAGACCACCCGCGCTTCTTCCCCCGGCTGAAGGTTCAGGCGCTTTTGCAGCGCGCCGCAGTGGTTACCGGTCCGCTCGAAGCTGCCGGAGAGCTTCCCATTTTCCACGCCGACGGGGTTGCTCTCGGTGCGGTAAGGCCCGAGAAAGGCGTCCCGGAGGCAGTCGAAGGAATCCGGTTCGAAGCTTGCGGTGAAGAACTGAAAGCTGTCCTCTTCATAATGCAGCTCGT
>JAEVZE010000057.1 GCA_023392395.1 Bacillota bacterium | reverse complement strand
GGCTGCGGGACGCCAGGGACCGATGATTCTATTCTGTCTAGCGAGGGGAGCTTGAGGATGCGCAAATACGTCGGCAAAAGGCTCCTGATCTCGGTCGGCACGCTGCTGGTCGTGATCCTGATTCTGTTTACGCTTTTGCAGCTGATGCCCGGCTCGCCGTTCAATGACGAAAAATTGAACGCCGACCAGCGCGTGCAGCTCTACGAAAAGTATGGGCTCGACCAGCCCATCACCGTGCAGTTCTGCAAATACGTGTTCAACATGGTGCGGGGCGACTTCGGCGTCAGCTACACCATCAGCAAGAACACGCCGATCTCGCAGCTTCTGCAGTCGCGCCTTCCCATCAGCCTTCGGATCGGCGGGCAGGCGGTTCTTTTGGGCGCGCTGATCGGCCTGATCCTGGGCATCATCGCGGCTATCCGCCACAACACCATCTGGGACACGCTGACCACGATCATCTCCGTCATCGGCGTCAGCGTTCCATCCTACGTATTCGCGCTGGCGCTGGCCTACACATTCGGCTACCAGCTCAGCTGGCTGCCGCTGTTGTACAGCCCAGACCTTCCCTATGAATCTTCCGTGCTGCCATCCATCGCCCTGTGCATGTTCACCATCGCCTCCATCGCGCGTTTCACGCGCAGCGAAATGCTGGAAGTGCTGGGCAGCGATTACCTGCTGCTGGCCGAGAGCAAGGGCGTGTACGGGCCAAAGTTGATCTGGCGGCACGTTATGCGCAACGCCCTGATCCCCGTGATCACGGTGCTGGCGCCGCTCATCGTGGGCCTTATGACCGGCAGCCTGGTGGTGGAGAAGATCTTCTCCATTCCCGGCATCGGCAGCCTCCTGGTCACCGCGATCCAGTCCAACGACTACAACGTGGTCATCGCGCTGAGCTTCATCTACAGTGCCATGTACATCGGCATTATGCTGGTCGTGGACATCCTCTACGGCGTGATCGATCCGCGCATCCGCCTGAGCAAGGAGGCAGCCCATGAATAAACAGCCTACCGCCACCGAGTTTCGACCGGACGACTTCCAGCTGAAGGGTGCGGACAACACCCGCATCGACGCAAACTTCGCCAGCCAGAGCTTCTGGAAGGACGCCCTGGGGCGCTTCAGGGCCAACAAGGGCGCGGTGTTTTCGCTGATCGTGATTCTTCTGATCGTGTTGTTTGCGATCTTCGGCCCCCTAGTCAGCCGCTACACCTATCAGGAGCAAAACATCAAGGCCACGAACCTGGCGCCCCGCGTGCCCGGCCTTGAGAACCTGGGTATCCTGGACGGCAGCGAGACCATCAAGACCTCCACCGGCTACAAGGAAAAGAACGCCTATGTGGACAAGGTAACCGGCGTCAAGAACGACACCTATTACTGGTTCGGCTCCGACGCGCTGGGCCGCGACCTTTGGACGCGCACCTGGACCGGCACCCGCATCAGCCTCTACATCGCGGTGATTGCGGTGCTGATCGACATGCTGCTGGGCATGGGCTACGGCCTGATCTCCGGCTACTTTGGCGGCCGGGTGGATTCCCTGATGCAGCGCTTCACCGAGATTCTCAACAGCATCCCGACGCTGGTCATCGTGACCCTTCTGATGCTGGTCCTGAAGCCGGGTCTTGCCACCATCACGCTGGCGCTGATCATCACAGGCTGGATCGGCATGAGCCGCATCGCGCGGGCACAGATGCTGAAATTGAAGGAGCAGGAGTTCGTGCTGGCCAGCCACACGCTGGGCGCCACCAACTACCGCGTGATCTTCTCGGAGATCCTGCCCAACATCATCGGGCAATTGATCACCAACACCATGTTCTCCATCCCCAACGCCATCTTTACCGAGGCGTTTTTGAGCTTCGTCGGCCTGGGCATTCCGGAGCCGATGTGCTCGCTGGGCTCCCTGATCTCCTACGCGTTCAAGAACTTCACCACCCACCCGTTCCAGATCCTACCCCCGGTGATCGTGCTGGCGCTGCTCATGCTGTGCTTCAACATGCTGGCCGACGGCCTCCGGGATGCCTTCGACCCCAAGATGAAGGAAATGTGAGGGAGCGGCGATGGAAAAGAGAGAACGCATCCTGTCGATCCGAAACCTTGATGTCTCCTTCCGCACCACCGCGGGCGCAGTGCATGCGCTGCGCGGCGTCGATCTGGACCTTTACCGGGGGGAGACCGTGGCGGTGGTGGGCGAGTCCGGATCAGGCAAGTCCGTCACCATGAAGGCCGTCATGGGCATTTTGGACAAGAACAGCACCGTGAATTCCGGCGAGATCGTGTTTAGCTATGAGGACGGCAGCCACAAAAAGACCGTGGACATCCTAAAGCTTGAAAAAAAGCAGATTCGCCGCACCATCAACGGCCAGCACATCGCCATGGTGTTTCAGGACCCTATGACCTCGCTGGACCCCACGATGCCCATCGGCAGGCAGATCATGGAAGGCATGCTGCTGCACGAGAAGATCTCAAAGGCCGAGGCCTGGAACCGCGCGGTGGAGCTGCTGGGCATTGCGGGCATTCCCGAACCCGAGAAGCGCATGAAGAACTACCCCCACCAGCTGTCCGGCGGCATGCGGCAGCGGGTGGTCATCGCAATCGCCTTGGCGCTGAAGCCGGACGTACTGATCTGCGACGAGCCCACCACGGCGCTCGATGTGACCATCCAGGCCAAGATCCTGGAGCTGATCCGGGACATCCAAAAGCGGATGGGCGTATCGGTTATCTACATCACCCACGACTTGGGCGTGGTGGCCAAGGTGGCCGACTATGTGAACGTGATGTACGCGGGCAAGATCGTGGAAAAGGGCACCATCGACGAGATCTTCTACGACCCGCGCCATCCGTACACCTGGGGCCTGTTGTCCGCGATGCCGGACCTGGACACCCACGACGAGCGCCTGTACGCCATCCCCGGCAGCCCGCCCAACCTGATGCACGAAAAGCCTGGCGATGCCTACGCGCCCCGCAACATCTTCGCGCTGAACATCGACGAGCGCGTAGCGCCGCCCTTTTTCAAGATCACCGACACCCACTACGCCGCAACCTGGCTGCTCGACGAGCGCGCGCCGAAGGTGGACATGCCGGAGGAACTCCGCGCGCGCATTGAGCGCATGAAGAAGGAGGCGGGAAAATGAGCCAGCCGCTTCTGAAGGTTGAGAACCTCAAGCAGCACTTTCAGATCAACAAGCGCTTCACCGTCAAGGCGGTGGACGGCGTCAGCTTTGAAATCTACCCTGGCGAAGTGTTTGGGCTTGTGGGCGAGTCCGGCTCCGGAAAGTCCACCATCGGGCGCAGCGTCATCCGGCTGTACGAGCCCACGGCGGGCAAGATTACCTTCGACGGCATGGACGTGTCCGGGAAGCTCTCCCGTGACGTCAACCACCGGCTGCGCACCGGCATGCAGATGATCTTCCAGGACCCGATGGCCTGCCTGAACCCCCGAAAGAAGGTCTCGGACATCATCGCCCAGGGCCTGGACATCCATCACCTGTATTCCAGCCACAGGGATCGCGACGAGAAGGTCGCGCACATCCTGGAGGAAGTGGGCCTTGCGCCGGAGCACGCTTCCCGCTACCCGCACCAGTTCTCCGGCGGCCAGCGGCAGCGCATCGGCATCGCGCGGGCGCTGATCATGAACCCGAAGCTGATCATCGCGGACGAGTGCATCTCGGCGCTGGACGTGTCCATTCAGGCGCAGGTGGTCAACCTGATGAAGGACATCCAGCAGAACACCGGCTGCGCGTATCTGTTCATCGCCCACGATCTGTCGATGGTCAAGTACATCTCCGACCGCATCGGCGTGCTCCACCTGGGGCACATGGTGGAGACCGGCAGCCGCGAGGAGATCTTCTCCCGGCCCATCCACCCGTATACCCGCAGCCTGCTCTCCGCCATCCCGCACCCCAACCCCGTGGTGGAGAAAAAGCGCGTGGCCATGAGCTACAACTACAGGGAATTCGGCGTGGACTACCACAAGGGCACCCAGCACCTTGTGGAGGGCACCCACCGGGTGCTGGCGACGGACGAGGAGTTCGAGAAGTGGGCCAAGGAGAGCATGCGCTGATGTAGATGTCGCCGGAGTTTCTGACTACGCGTTGAACAGGTCGAGCAGAGGAAGCCGATACTTCACCTGCTAGTCGTTAAAAACGTGCAATTTGAAACCTGCTTACTGCCGCACTTTGACCCCCCAAATGGACGCGCTAGCGGACATTTTCCCCTTGCGAGGGTCCAGGGGAATCATTCCCCTGGCGGGTTTCCAAAGGGCAGAGCCCTTTGGCGTTTCCCCCACTTGTCGTTCATAACAGAAAAGGCTGCCCCGCCGCGATGATTCGCTTCGGGACAGCCTTTTGGCTTTCTATTCCCAGTGCTTTTCGGCGTGGGTTAGGAGCGTTTCCGCGGTCGGCAGCGGCATGTCCGGGAAGATGAAGTAGATCCGGTTTTTGCCGTAGCGGTCCATCAGCCGCTCCGCGCCCGCGATCCAGTCCTGGACGCCACCGTCGTAGAGCTGAATCCACAGGCTCTTTCCGGCTGCGGTCACCTGGTCGTAGATCACGTCCCAGCGGGGGCAGGCGCCGTCCGGCTGGCCCGCGCCGCAGGTCCACTGGAGCGCGTCCAGCTTTTCCAGCTCCATGATGGCGGGCACGTGGCGGATGGCGTCCTTGCCGTCCAGGTGGTAGAGCGAGTGATCCAGCCTCCGGGTCTGCTTTTCGAGCGAGGGCAATACAAACTGGCGAAATTGCCCCGGCGACAGCATGGCGGAGAAGTCGCACTGAATCTTGGCGACGCGGCCTTTCCCACGAATGTGGAAGCAGGTGTAGCCCTGGGCGCCGTCGGGCTCGGCGACAAGAGCCCGGAAGGCGTCGTAGTAGTGGAAGTAGGCGTCGTCGATCTGCGCGATGCGCTCTTCGACCAGTTCCGGGTCGTCCATCAGGTCGTAGAGCGCGTCCTCGGTGCCGCGCATGGCGGCGTAAATGTCGATGTTCTCGATGATGTCCGGCATGTCCACCATGCAGATGCCGGAGAGCTCTGCCTTCACTTTGTTGACCAGCTCGTAGTGCATCTTCCACCAGCGATTCTCCGGATCGAACTGCAGCTTCGGGTGGGTTGAAAGGTCGACAATGCACTTGTCGTACCACACGGTGTCCCACGCGAAGCGGGGTTCTGTGCCCAGGTACAGCGCCAGCGACCCCGGCCCTAAATCCGCGCCGAAGGATGGGTAGGCGTCGGCGAAATACCTGCGCTGGGCGACTTCGGCCTTCGTGCGGGCAATCAGATAGTCTGCGTCGGTCCAGAATTCCTCGGGCGTTTTCGGGCGGGGGAAGTGGGGCGCGTTTTCGTCCACCGCAACCACGTACATCAGCGGCAGACCCTCATTTTTCCGTTGCCACCATGCTTCAAAGCGTTCGTTGAGGTTCATCATGCGTTTCCTCCTATGATGCGAAGGGTGGTATTTTGGATTTCAAAACGCGCTTCCCCTGTGAACGCCCGATGAAGCCGCTGCACCCGGTCGTCCCAGGATAGATGCGTAATGCCGTACTCCCCGCGCTCGTAGCCGTAGCCGTCGCCTGCGTCGTCGTAGAGCTTGAACGCGCCGTCCGCGCCGGCGTAGACGCGTAGCTCTGTAGGCTCGTCCGTCTCTTCCAGCGCGTGCTGCCGGACCGGCCCTACGGGCAGGATGGAGCCCGCGCGGACGAATACCGGGATGTGGGAAAAGTCGACACTCACGTCGATCCATTGGCCGCCGGTGAACTTTTCCTCCGTATGGAAGTCGTACCAGTCCGCGCCCGCGGGCAGGTAGCAGCGACGAGTCACCGCGCCGGGTTCCAGCACCGGGCAAACGAGCAGCGCCCGCCCTAGCAGGAACTGGTGGTCATTTTCCCGCGCCGCCGGGTCGTCCATGAAGTCGAATGCCAGCATGCGCAGCATCGTATCCCGGTCAAAGCGCACCGCCGCCGCCAGCGAGTAGACGTAGGGGAGAAGGCGCATCCGGAGCCGTATGGCCTCCGCCAGCGCCTCGTAGACCGCCTCGCCCGGCTCGCCGTACTGCCAGACCTCCCGGGGCGTGTCGGTGCCGTGGGCGCGCAGCATCGGCAAAAATGTGCACAGCTGGAACCAACGTAGAAAGAGTTCCCGGTAGGCGGGATCTTTGCAGCCGTCTTCGTATTCGCCGCGCCCGAACCACTGCGCCCAGCGCTTGACGAAGAACGCGCCCGCGTCCTGCGTCCAGTAGGGCTGACCGGACAGGCAGAAGTTGAGCCCGTCCGGGATGGATTTCTTCAGCGTCTCCCAGTTGGCGGAGGTGTCGCCGTTCCAGACGAACGCGCCGTAGCGCTGCTGGCCGGGGAAGCCGGAGCGGGTCAGGTTCAGCACGCGCTTCTCCTCCGTCTTGGCCCGCTGGCCCTCCCAGATGCCCTGGGCGTGGTAGATGGAGTAGGCGTTGACCATGGCGGGGTCGATGTAACGCTTGAACTCCGCCGTGTCGAAGAGCATCCGGTCCTCCGGCGTCATCGGTTCTTGACCGAACCAGTCGGCTTCGAACGGCTCGGTGCAGTCGCACCACCAGGCGTCTACGCCCTTAGAAAACAGCCCCTCGTCCGCCTGCCGCCAGTAGACCGCCCGCCCCTCCGGGGAGAACGCGTCGTAGGTGGAGCGGTTGCCCAGCAGCAGCCCCTTTTCATGGAACTCGCGCCGGTTGGCGCCGTCGCCCGACATGTTGGGCCACACCGACCACATGAGCTTCACGTCCATGCCGTGCAGCGCTTCTGTCGCGGCGGGCAGGTCCGGGTAGCGGGATTCGTCCACTGTCTTCTGACCCCAAAGCCCCTCCGGCCAGGTGTACCAGTCCTGCACGATCACGTCCAGCGGGATGCCGCGCCTGCGGTATTCCGCGACCGTTTCGACCAGCTCCCGCTGATCCACGTACCGCTCCTTGCTCTGCACAAATCCAAAGGCCCACTTGGGCGGGATGGGCACGTCGCCGGTCAGGCGGCGCACGTGGGCCACGAGGCCGTCCAGCGACGGGCCGTAAAAGACGAAGAAGTCCATTTCGTCGTCCGCGTCGCTGGCCAGATAGCTGCCAAAGGCGTCGTCGTGAAAGCTCATGGCTGCGCAGGAGTTGTACAGGATGCCCCAGCCTTTGGACGAGCACAATACCGGGCAGGCGACCTTCAGATTGTGCTGGTAGAGGAACTGGTGGCCGCCCCGGTGGTTCAGGACGCCCTCCTCGTGCTGGCCAAGGCCGAAAAGCGCCTCGCCGTCGGAGAAGACCAGATTCAGCCGCGTCTGAAAGCCCTTGCGGTCCACATACGGCTCACCCTGAGCGGTGACCCGCGCGCCATCCACGCTCATGCGTTCTATCAATGGTGCGTCCGGGTCGTAGCGGTGGCGGAGGATGTCGATGTCCCGAAGCACGCGGCCGAACCGCGCCTTCTCCCGGACGAGGGGTTGCCCATCCGAGAAGTAGCTGAGCGCGCCGGTCTGCCCGTCCAGCCGCGCAGTAAGCGGGCCGGAGGAGAGCCGCCAGCCGCCCTCCGCCTCCTGAAGGGCTAGCGCGCCGTCGGGGCGCGACACGATCATCGGCTCGTCCCGCAAGAGAAATTCTTTATTCCTGGTGGCGGTCACCCGGAAACAGCCCTCGTGCCAGGCTTCCAGACGAAGCTTCTCGCCCGCAGCGTTCCCGAAGACCGCAACGCGCGCATCGGATTTTTCCAAGATCCACATGCCTGTCACCCCTTTACCGCGCCGCTGGTGAGGCCGGAGATAATCTGCTTTTGCCCGAGAAGGAATAGGATGAACGCTGGCGCGCAGGTCAAGAGGATGTCTGCAAAGATGTAGTTCCAGTCGTTTTCGTACATGCCGAAGAAGTTGTAGATGGCCAGCGTCATCGGCCAGTAGCGGGTGGTGCCCAGCACGTACAGCGGGTACTGGAAGTCGTTCCAGATGCCGGTGAACACCAGCAGCGCCACCGTGACGAGCACCGGCGGCAACAGCGGCAGGATGATGCTGGCGAACAACCGCATCGGGTGCGCGCCGTCGATCAGCGCCGCCTCGTCCAGTTCCCTGGGGATTGTGCCCACAAAGCCGTGGATGATGAAAAGCGCCGTCGGCAGGTTGATCGAAGCGTACAATAGGACGATGCCGATCTGGTTGTTCATCAGGTTCAGCGTCTTCATCACCTGCATCAGCGCCGCCATGTTGACCGGCAGCACGATGCCCATCACCAGGTAAAAGTACAGCGCGCCGGTCAGCTTCGTCTTTCGCCGGGACAGTACAAACGCCGCCAGCGCGCCCAGCAGCACCGAAATGCCGGTGCCAATGATCGCGTACAGCGTACTGTTGCAAAACGCGCTGAGCAGGTTGCCGCGGTCCACGACTTTTCGAAAGTTGTCCCACTG
>JAEVZE010000034.1 GCA_023392395.1 Bacillota bacterium | reverse complement strand
CCATTGGCGAATTGCGCGCCAGCGGCGTCTCGGTGCTGCTGGTCGAACAAAACGCGCGGGGCGCGGCCCGGCACCCCGCCAGAGGGATTGAATCCCTCTGGACTCCCCGCAAAAGATAAAGCAGAGGGTTAATCCTCTGCTTTTTGTGTTGACCAGAAATTGTGTCATACGGAGGATGCTTTGGTGATGTAGTCGCTGACGGATATTTTCGAGGCCAGTTCCTCGATCAGGTCGAACGGGATTCTGTCCTCCCGCCTGAAGCGCACGCAAGACTTGCCCATATCCAGCTTGCCAACGCCCGCTTTTTCATACTCCGCGCGGAACCAGTTGAGGAGCTCCGGAAACACGTACAGGCCCATGTGGTACAGCGAGATGGATTGCTTCTGCGAGGCGATGCTGAGAAAGGGCAGCGGGTCTTTCGGATTGACGTGGTACCCGGTCGGGTAGATGGCGTGCGGCACCACATAGGTGATCATGTTGTACTGCATCGTCTCTTCAAAGCCCGCCGGCAGGCCGCGCCGCACGGCGTCCCGGAGCAGCGCGACGGCGGTTCTTCTGGGTTCGGGCAGTTGCGCGATGTACTCTTCCGGGTTGGCGGCTTCGTATTTCATGGGTTCTTCCTCCCTTCGCGCCATGCCATAAGAATAAACGCGCCGGGGCCTCCCAAAACAAAATGCCAGCGCGCGGCGGGCGGAACATCTGAAGAACCCTTCGGAGCCTGGATGTGGGCGCTGGATTCATGACAACGTTTTGCTGAAACACACGGAATCGTCGCGGTCCGCATACTTTCCGTAGTTGGCGCAAACCGAGTATCCGTTTGCGAGGTAGAAGCGGACGGCCTTTTCGTTGACCTTCCCCGTTTCCAGGATGATCCTGGAATAGTTCAACCGGGCGGCCTCCCGCTCCAGAAATTCCAGCACCATTTTTCCGACGCCCCGGCCCGCGTCGCGGGCGTACATGCGCTTGAGTTCCGCGGTATCCGGCGAGAATTCCCGGATCGCTCCGCATCCGGCAGGCCTGCCTTCTAAATATGCGACGGCAAAGACCGCCCTGGGGTGGTCCATGTCCTCCGCGCGAAAGCTGGCCTCGCCACTCCGGCCCGTGATCTCAAGAAGAATGTCCGACAAATCCCGCATCAGCTCGACGGCCTCCGGGCTGCCCGCTGAGGTTCTTTGAACGCTGTACAGGATGTTCGCCCTCTTTCCTTTGGTAACGCGAATGGGGGGTATGGCGTGTTCGCCTTGCCGCGTTGCAGGTCGTTGGCACAGAATGAATTGTGCATCTACACAATTTGACCTTGACAAACCTCGTCGTCTTTCAAATCGTTCCCGACGACCCGCGCGCCGGGAACGTGTTTACGCTTCCAATGCGAACGCTGGCGGCGTAAACATTTCCCTTGGCCTTGAGCCGCCCTGAAATCCCGCGCGATTTCTGGCTCACGCTGGTTTCCCTAGCGATGAAAAGCGGCGAGCGGGTTTTCATCGCTTCATAGTATATCGCGGATCGTCAGCCCCGTCATCAGCATCAGCATGTCCGCTTGCTCAAGTGGATCCAGGCCTGTAACCGCCTTGATCTTCTTGAGCTGATTGGTGACGGTGTTGCGGTGCACGTAGCGGGTCTGCGCGATCTTGACCAGGTTGCCGTTCAGGTCCTGGTGGGCGCGAAGCAGGTCCATCAGCTCCGTCCTGTTCTCCCGGTCGTATCTTTCCAGCGGGCCCACCGTCTCCTGGTAGAAGGAGCGCAGTACGCCCTTGTCCTCCACCGCGCACAGGAGTTTGAAAAAGCCCAGCCGGTCGTACCAGACCACCGTCTCGCCGCGCCGGCGTGCCATCCGCATGGCGGAGAGGGAGCGCTCAAAATTCGACGTCTGGTCGTAGATGCCTTCCTGGTTGGAGCTGACGCCCACCCGGAGCGTGAGCCCCGGCAGCCCGGCCTGCGCCAGCGAGAGGAAATCTTCAAGAAAGGCCTCGATCTCTTCGACGTCGTAGTTGACCAGCACCAGGATGCGGGTTTCCTTGTAGGAGAAGGACACGAACAGTTCGTGCAGGCGGCGGGCGGAGGCCTCCGCGATGCGGGCGAGCTCCATCTCCTCCCAGCCCTCGCCTTCCGCGCCCACGCACACAAACGTGAAACGGCTGCCCCGCTGGTAGCCGTAGCGCTCCAATTGCAGGGCCTGCGCCTCTACGTCGCCCACCTTGAACAGGATGTTTTTGACGATGGACGCGATGGTCTGCTCGGCATGCTCGTTTCGCATGATGCGGTGGCAGAAGTCGCGGGTCATGTCCACCATGCGGGTCTCCCACGGGATGGTGAAGAGCGGCAGATTGGCCGCATCGCAATAGGCGATGAGCTCCTGCGGGATCTCTTTCGTATAGGGGCCCAGGTTGACCACGAAAGCGCTGGCGCCATTCTCCGTCAACCGCTTGGCGAAAATGAGCAGCCAGTCGCCGCTGAGGTTCCTGATGCCGGCGGTGAACACCAATTCTCCGCCGTGCAAAAAGTCGCTGACGGCCTCGTCCTCGATGATGTGCACCCACTGGACAAGATTGCTCATGCCGCCCTTCCCGGCCACAAGATTCATGCCGTAAAGGAAGGTGGCGTTTTTAAAGAGCTTCCGCACCATGATCGCCATTTGGCCGCCTCCGGAAAAAAAGCACGAGGGCGTCGCATGCGCGACGCCCTCGTCTCTCAAGATGATGCATTATACCACAATTCCCCGCGGCGGGCAAGCCCCGCGGCTTGCCGCTCCAGCCGCGCGAACGCGTTTTACGGCATAAATCGGGCATGCGCCTTCCCGCGATGCAAAAATTTACGTACTTCTGCGAACTTCCAGACCTTTCGAATCTCCTTCAGCGGGATCGGCTTTTTGTCCGGCAGCGTCAATTTGCGCCCGTACAGCGCGTCGTATTCGTCCGGAAAGAATGGACTCATGCCGCTGTACGGCGTGAACGTCATTTCGCCGAAATAGAGGCGCCCGCCGGTTTCCATAAGATCCACGCGGACGAAGGCGAACCCCCGGCTGAGCTTTCGGGCGATGCCAATCATCGTGTTCAGCTGTCCGGGCTTTTCCACCGGGAAGCAATCGTGCTGGTTGATCGTGAACGGGAGCGCGTTCCAGTCCAGGTCATACAGAGCCCGGTGGTGGTCCGGGTATCCGCCGATGTCTACCCATACGAATTCTGGTTCCCCGTTGAAACAGAACAGCTTATAATCGTTGACATTGTCCCCCAGGTATACCTCGCAGAGGATCTTGGGTCGGATCATGCCGTAATGGAATTCAAACATCTTGAGCAGGGCGTAATTCATGAGAAGCCACCGGCTGAACGTGCGGCGCATTTCCGTCAGGTCTATATCGCTTTTGTCCTTGACGATCACATTCATCCCCGACGCGTGGTTCACCTTCAGGACGAAGGCGTCCGGCAGTTGGGAAAAATCAATGTCGTCAAACCGATCCCAGGCGCCAAGAAGAGGCGTGAGGTATCCTTCGCCAATTTGCCCTTTGACCCAATTTCGCACTTCGCATTTGTCCGCAAGCCTCGCCTTGAGCGGCGTCGAATCGTACAGCTTGAGCCACTGAATTTTCTCGGTCAGCCTTTGCGGATTGTCGAGATTGAGATCCGTCCCGAAGTACTTTTTATAGATCCTGCTCAGCTCGGCGACGATTGTATCTTCTGAAACCCTCAGATATTTGTTGTGGCGCTTGTTCCGCAGCGTCCATTTGATGTCTTGAAGCGCATCTAAGCAATGCACGCCGATCCCCCCGCAACCTTTGTGTCCATTATAACAAATTCGCCCAATTTATCAACGGGGAGTTAACGATAAAGGAAAATCAAATAACTTCCCGGGTGCCGCGATACGAAGACGCGGCGAAAAGCCGGCTGACCCTGGCGGTTGACATACACCGTCTACTTCCAATCGTTCCCGGCGACCGGTGCGGCGGGAACGTGTTTGCGCCACCAGTGCGTACACTGGTGGCGCAAACAATCCCTCAAGGCAGGGAGCCGCCCGGAAACTCCTCAGAATTTCAGGCTCACGCAGTTCTCTTCCTATGCGCTGAAAAACCCTCGAGGTTTTTCAACGCACTTTTTAGAGGATCCTGATGTGATACCTGCGCAGCCAGTAATCCACCTGCAAAAGGTACGCGATGGTCTGCGGTCCGGTCATGAGCTGCCCGTACCAGTTCTGCGCGGGCTCCTGATCGAGAAGGCGCGCGGCCTCCTTGGGCTTGACGATGGTCCAGATCGGCGCGCTGGGGCTGGCCAGAAGATCCCGGAGACGGTCCTTGACGAGGGCCGCGTAGGCCGGGTTGTGGGTCTTGGGGTAGGGGCTCTTCTTGCGCATCAGCACCTTTTCCGGCAGATAATCGGCCATGGCCCGCCGCAGAAGCCCCTTCTCGTAGCCGCCCAGCTCCTTCACCGGCCAGGGTGTCGCGTACAGGTACTCGGCGATCCGGTGGTCGCAGAAGGGCACGCGCACCTCCAGGCCTGAATACATGCCCATCCGGTCCTTGCGGGCCAGCAGCGTCTGCATGAACCAATCGAAGTTGAGCCGCGTCATCTCCCGCATGCGCTTTTCGCCCGCGTCGGTTTGGGGCAGGATGTCGGTTTCCAGGAGCGTCGCGCGGTAGCGTTCGTCCACGTACTGGAACGGGTCGCGGCTGCCCAGCGCGTTCGGCTGGAGCAGCGACGCCCGGAGCGCCGTGGATTGCGCCCAGGGGAAGCCGTTCCGGGCGCGGATGTCCGGGTCCCGGTACCAGGGGTAGCCGCCGAAGATCTCGTCGGCGCACTCGCCGGAGAGCGCCACCGTGATGTCCTGCCGCACCTTTTTGCAGAACAGGAGAAGCGAACTGTCCACGTCGGCCATGCCGGGCAGGTCCCGCGCGTCCACGGCGTCGTACAGCGCGTCGGCCAGCTCCTCGGTGTCCAGCTCGACCCGGTGGTGGCGGCTGCCCAGCGCCTGGGTCATCAGGCCGATGTACTCGTCGTCGCTGTTGGGCTGGAATTTCGACGCGCGGAAGTACCGGTCGTTGTCTTTGTAGGTGACCGAGAAGGTGTCAAGCGTCTCGCCCCTTTCCCGGAGATACTCCGCCGCCACCGCCGACAGGATGCTGGAATCCAGTCCGCCGGACAGAAAGCACCCCACCGGCACGTCGGACACCAGCTGCCGCCGGATGGCGTCGGTCACCAGTTCCCGCACGGTGCGGATGGTCGCCTCAAGGTCGTCCCCGTGCACGCGGTCGATCAGCTTCCAGTAGGGCTCAAGCGACAGCTTCCCATCCTCGTAATACCCCCGCCAGCCTGGCCGCACTTCCAAGATCCCTTCGAACACGCCGCAGCCGGGCGTGCGGCCGGGGCCTAACAGCATCACCTCGCACACGCCAACGGGTGCGAGCCTCGCCTCCACGCCCGGGTAGGTCAGAATGGTCTTGAGCTCCGAGGAGAACAGGAATGCCTCGCCTGAGCGCGCATAAAAAAGCGGCTTGACGCCGATGCGGTCCCGGGCCAGAAATAACCGCCCGGCTCGCGTTTCGTATACGCCAAAGGCGAAAATGCCGTTGAAGCGCTCGACGCAGGCCCCGCCCCACTGGGCGTAGGCGTGCAGGAGTACCTCCGTGTCCGAGTGGCTGGTAAAAGCGTGGCCAAGCGCCTCCAGTTCTCTGCGCAATTCATCCGTGTTGTACAGTTCGCCGTTGTAGACCAGGATGTAAGTTTCGCCCGCCCAGTCCAGCGCCATTGGCTGCCGCCCGTTTTCAAGGTCCACCACCGACAGCCGCCGGTGTAACAGCGCCGCCCCCGCGCCCAGCCACAACCCCTCCTGATCGGGCCCGCGCCTTTCCATCGTCTCCAGCATCGGCCCGTAGGCGCCGTCGTCACTCCGGCCGATGATCCCCGCAATTCCGCACATAGTGCCGCCTCCCCGCAACGCGCATGTACTAGAGTATGCTTTAGCCGTAGGCTGTGTGCGGACGTTTGACAATATGCATGCAAACAAAGCGCCCGAAGGGAATGCTTCCCTCCGGGCAGGGCGTCAAAAAACCCTCACGGTTTTTTTGACGCGAAAGGGAAAACTGCGTGCGCCTGAAATCCTCACGGATTTCCGGGCGGCGCACTGACAGATGGAATTGTTTGTTCTCCCAATGTGCGTACTGGGAGAACAAACGCATTTCCGGCGCACAGGTCGCCGGAAATGATGGATTCCCTTCGGGACTTTGTGGATGGTCTGACGCCCGAAGGGGATGCTTCCCTCCGGGCGCAAGCCGCCGATAAATCTCACCTTTGGATTATACCCTCAGCCCTCTTCGATCTGCTCCGGCAGGGTTCCAAGGAGCGCCGCCCCCTGGCGGCTCTCTGCCTCCCTCATATCCTCCGGAATCAGCAGCTCGAAGGCGATGAAGTCGCTGCCGAAGAAACGCACCTGGCGAAGTTCGCGGTAGCCGAGCTTGCGGTACAGGTGCAGCGCGGCGGGGTTGTTTACCGACGCCAGGTGGCGCGTGGCGTGAAACCCGAACCGGGCGGCTTCCTTTGTGACGCGCCGCATCATCTCCGCGCCGATGCCCCGGCCCTGATAAAGCGGATCGACGCACAGCCGCGCCAGAACGCAGCTGGGCACGTCGGTCCAGCCCGCGTCCAGACCGTTTTCAAAGTCTTCTTCGAGTAGGGAAATCGCGGCGATCAGCCGTCCATCCTCGGTCAGCGCCCACAGTTCGCCTCTGGCGATGTCCTCGTCGATGTACTCCCGGGTCGGGTAGGACTCGTCCCAATCGGTGGCGCCGCTCTGCTTGCCAACGCGTTTGGCTTCCTCGAACAGCCGGGCGATCGTTTCCGCGTCCTGGGGGCGCGCGCGCTCAAAGGTGCGCATGCAATTCCTCCGTTCAAAAATGGCCGACCCTTGCGGACCGGCCAGATTTTCAGGCGTCGTTACTCCTCGTAGATGAACTTGTACAACCGGGCTGCGTTGGCGGCGAAGTCCGTATCGTAGAGCGCGGAGCCGTTGGCGCTACGGTTATCGCTCTTGTAGGTGTCGGTGATGGGCATGAGGCCGGTGGTCACCTTGCCGATGCCGCTCTTTAGGACCGTCTGGGCCAGGGCGACGGCGCTGGGCAGGCTCACGTTGGTCTTAATGTAGTCCCACACGGAGGTGGCCAGCTGCATCATCTGCGTGATGGACACGGAGCCGCGGAATTTCTGGATGGCGGCGTCGATGACCATGCGCTGGCGCTCGGTGCGCCGGTAGTCGCTGTCGATGTGACGGATGCGGGCATAGGCCAGCGCTTGCAGGCCGTCCAGCTGTATGTCGGCGCCGGATTCCTTCAAGTTGTAATCGCCGGCCAGCCACTTTTCCTTGCTCAGCTTCAGGATGCGCGCCTGTTCCTTGATGCTTCCATTGATCTGTTCCATTTCCTGCTTGGTGACGTCCAGCTTGATGCCACCCAAGGTGTCCACGATCTCCCGGAAGCCGCTGAAGTTGACCAGCACGTACTCGGAGATGTTCATCTTGAAGCACTCGTTGACCACTTTCATGGTCAGCTCAGGCCCGCCGTAGTAGCTGGCGGAGTTGATCTTCTTGTCGCCGTGGCCGGGGATGGGCACGATGGTGTCACGCATGATGGAGATCAGCTTGATGCGCCCGTCGTTGGTGTTGATGGAGGCGATGATGATGGTATCCGTGCGGGACACCTTTTTGATGTTGCGGGTGTCGGAGCCGAGCAGCAGAATGTTGTGCCACTCCGCGGGCAAGCCTTCGGTGATGGACAGGTCACTTACCTGGACCTTTTGGTCGCCTTCCAGCGGCGCGAGGTCGGGATCGCTGTCGATCAATTCGTCAATGCTCATGGAGCCGGCGGTGGTTCCGGGCTCGGGGGTCGCAGCGTCCGCTTCGGTCCATTCACCGTCGGAGGCGGCCACGGAGGCAGCGGGGGCGGGCGTCGGCTGCGACGGGTTGGTCGTCACCACGCTCGGGCCGCCGCGCTGGGACAGAAATACGGCGAACATGACGACCAGAACCACGATGACCGTCAGGAATGCGTAAAAGCGACCGGTGATGCGCTTTTTCGGCTTGCGCCTGTTGTTGGAAGAGTAACCCCTGTTGCTCACGGAAACAGCTCCTCGCTATGCGGTTGATTCATCCTACGCCAGCCGGTTCTTCACGATAAACGATATGGCGCGAAATCACACCACATCGAGTGGTGCACTGCGCCAGCGTACCTGATTATAACGTATTGTATCATAAAATGCAAATCAGAAAGCGTAAAAAAATTATGGCGGATGAAATCCGCCGCGTTGAAAAACCACGGTGGTTTTTCAACGCAAAGGAAGAAAACTGCGTGAGCCTGAAATTCTGAGGAATTCCCGGGCGGCTCACTGACGAGCGGAATTGTTTTCGATACCAGTGTGCGCACTGGTATCAAAAAACACGTTCCCGGCGCGCGGGTCGCCGGGAACGATTGGAAGGTGCGACGGGGTTGAGTGCTTATCCGGACCCCCATGGGGCAGGAACCGTAGCCACATTTTTTATCATTATATCTTTTTGCGCGGGGTCAAGGGGCATCATGCCCCTTGCGGGGTTCGGGGCAGAGCCCCGGGGTTCCCCCGTCTCTCTATCGCACGATCCCGCCGCCCAGGCACTCGTTTTCCAGGTAGAAGACGGTGGACTGGCCGGGGGTGACGGCGCGCTGGGGTCGGTCGAACTGGGCGGAAATGCTGGTTCCGTCGACTTGGATGCGGGCATCCTGGAGAGGCTGGCGGTGGCGCAGCCGGGCTTTGACAGGAAGCCACGCACCCGGCGCGACCGGGGGAACGCCCGCGATCCAGGTCGCGTCCTCCAGGGTTGACTCGCTGGAGAACAGCAACGGGGAATCCGCGCGCTGATCCACCACCAGCACGTTGCGCTGCAAATCCTTTTCCACCACGTACCAGCGTCCGCCCTCGCCGCCCACGCCCAGGCCGCGGCGCTGGCCGGGGGTGTAGTACATCAGCCCCTCGTGACGGCCCACGATTTTTCCGTCCACGGTCCGGATCTCACCGGGCTGCGCGGGCAGGTAGTTCATCAGGAACTGTTTGAAATTGCGCTCGCCGATGAAGCAGATGCCGGTGGAATCCTTCTTTTCCGAGGTATTGAGGCCCGCCTCCCGGGCGATTTCCCGGATTTCGGCCTTGGCCATGCCGCCCACGGGGAACATCGCCTTTGACAGCTGCGCCTGATTCAGCATATAGAGGAAGTACGTCTGATCCTTGTCCGGGTCGCAGCTCATCATCAGGCGCGCGCGGCCGTCCAGCGCGTCGGTTTTGGCGAAGTGGCCGGTGGCCAGCTTGTCCGCGCCCAGCTTGTCCGAAAAGTCTTTCAACGCGCTGAACTTGATCTCCCGGTTGCACAGTACGTCCGGGTTGGGCGTGCGGCCCTTGCGATATTCGTCCAGGAAGTGGGCGAAGACCCGGTCCATGTATTCCTTTTGAAAATTGACGGCGTAATAGGGAATGTCGATTTTGTCGCAGACGGCGCGCACGTCCGCCCAGTCCTTTTCCGCGGTGCAGACGCCCATGTCGTCCTGCTCGGCCCAGTTGTTCATAAACACGCCGATCACCTCGTGACCCGCGCGCTTTAACAGGAGCGCCGCCACGGAGGAATCGACGCCCCCCGACATGCCTACGACAATGCGCATACGGCCTCCCGGCTACGTTCGATTTTCGAAGGATTCAAGGCAAGCACGGGCAAAAGCGCGCGCCGCCTCCAGATGGGCGGCCTTGGGGCCGCCGCGGCCAAACAGATTGCGGAGCGGGAAATAAGCGGTCTTCTCCAGCACCGTCACGCCGCGGGCTTCCAGCGCCGCGCGCATCTGCGACATCGCATCGCCCTTTGTCCGGGCGCATTGGAACAGCGCGGCTCTTTTTACGCGGGCGGGACCCAGCGACTCGATGAACGTCAAGGTCACCTTGTCGGCCCAAGCGCCCTCGCAGCCCAGAAACATCAGGTCCACGTTTTCGGGCATGTACGCCGGCAGCAGTGGCTCCGGCTGGCAGAGCGCCGCGCCGGCAATCGCCTCGGCCACCGCCTCGACCGACCCGCGCTGGCTCATGTAGTAGACCTTGCACCGCATCGTTTACACCCCGCTATCCGAAAGACCAATCCGGCCTCATGATAGCGGGATCATGTAATATCCACAAGACGGAGGTTGTGAATTCACGTAATCTTCATAAAATACGCGAAATATGGTAATGAAACCGCTCGAAATCAGACGAATTCATTGTAGATGGCGCGGACGGCCTTCTCGAATTCTTCGATATCGACTCCGACGATGATGTTGAGCTCGCTGGAACCCTGGTCGATCATGCGCACGTTGATGTCGGCG
>JAEVZE010000007.1 GCA_023392395.1 Bacillota bacterium | reverse complement strand
CCCCGTACCCTCCCTCCTATAGCCGGACTGCCCCGGACGCGATGCACTTCGCTCCGGGGCAGTCCTTCAGCCCTGCTGAGGCACCCTCATCACTCGATCTTGCCGCGGGCCAGCTGGCGTACCAGGTAGGCGAATTCGTCCTTATACGGGTCGCTGGTGAGGCCGGGGATGGCCTCCAGCTGCTGAACGATCGACTGGTAACTGGCGCTTCCCGCGTACTCCGAGTTCCGCAGCAGCATGCCTGTTTCGGCGACAGCCGATGCAAAGACCAGGTTGTCCGACGGCGCTTTAAGCACGCTCTCCCCGCCCACGGGGTAGGTGTAAAGCTTGCTGACGTCGCCGTCCGGGTCCTTGGCCCTGACCGACACGGTGAGGTATTCCGTGCTGCCGGTGGACTGGCTGCGCTGGTATTTGAGCGCGCCCTCGCCCTGTCCGCCGCCATCGGCTTCAATGATCTCGTACAGCGCCGTCACGCGGTGGCCCGCGCCAATCTCGCCGCCGTCCTTGGTGTCGTCGGCAAAACTTTGGCTGTCCAGGGCGCGGTTTTCGTAGCCGACCTGGCGGTACTGCGCGATCCGGTCCGGATTGAACTCGATCTGGAGCTTCACGTCCTTGGCCACGGTAAAGAAACTGGCGCCCATCTCCTCCACCAGCACCTTGCGGGCTTCCAACAGGCTGTCGATGAAGGCGTAGTTGCCGTTGCCGTGGTCAGCCAGGGCTTCCAGTTTGTTGTCCTTGTAGTTGCCGGAGCCAAACCCCATCACCGACAGGAACACGCCGCTCTCCTTTTCCTGCTCAATCAGCCGGGTCAGTTCCCCCTCGCTGGTCAGCCCCACGTTCAGGTCGCCGTCGGTGGCCAGGATCACCCGGTTGTTGCCGCCTTGAATGAACTGCTCCCGGGCGATCCGGTAGGCGGTCTTGATGCCCTCGCTGCCCGCCGTGGATCCGCCCGCCATCAGGTTTTCAATGGCGGACATGATCCGCGCCTTGTCGCTCACCGTCGCGCCTTCGAGGAGGACGCTCTCCGCCCCGGCGTAGGTCACGATGGAGACCTTGTCGCCCGCCTTCAGCTGCTCAGTCAGCAACAGGAACGCCTTCTGCGCCAGCCCCAGCCGGTCCGGGCCGTCCATTGAGCCGGAGACGTCAATCAGGAACACCAGGTTGCACGCGGGCCGGGCAGATTCGTCGATTTCCCTGGCCTGAAGGCCCACCAGCAGGAGTTTGGCGTCCGGGTTCCAGGGGCAGGGCGCGATCTCTGTGGTGACGGAGAAGGGCTCGACAGCCTTGGGCTGGGGGTAGTCGTAGCGGAAGTAGTTGATCATCTCCTCGACGCGCACGGCGTCCGCGGGCGGCTTCAGCCCCGCGAGCAGCATGCGGCGCACGTTGGCGTAGGACGCGGTGTCCACGTCGGCCGCGAAGGTGGACAGCGGATTGGTTTGAGTGGACTGAAACCCGTTTTCCTTGATGTAGGCGTACTCGTCCGTGTTATACGCCGCCTGCCCCGCCGCGTACATAGCCGCGGGCGCGGGGGCGCTCAGGGAGGCGTCCATTGTCAGCGAGCTTACCTCTGGCATGGATTCCTGGCTCGCCAGGGCATCCTTCGTCACAACCTGCGAAGGGGTTTGCGTGCCTTCGGCCACCTCCGACGCGCGCAGCGCCGTCCACCGGAATGGCAGCATCTTCGGCACGATCAACGCCACCGCCAGCACCGCGGCCAGAGCGGCTGTCGCATACGCGGCCATGCGCAGCGGGCTGCGCTTGACCGGCTTTTTCCTTTCGGGGGCGGCGCTCATCCGCCGCTCCAGTTGCCCAATGGTGCGCTCCTCAAAGTCGGGGCTTACGCGCACCTTGTCCATGGCTTTTTTGTAGGCGTTGTCAGGCATCGAAAATCCCTCCCATCCTGGCTTTTAACAGATCCCTGCCCCGGGCCAGCCGGGTTCCTATGGTGGCGGACTTTTCGCCCAGAATTTGGGCGATTTCCTTGATGGCGTACCCCTCGTAGTAGTGCAGATGGATGGGCAGGCGGTACTTTTCCGGGAGGGCCATCACCGCCCGGAGCAATTCGCTCTCCTGCTCCATCAGGTAGGACAAATCCTCCGGCAGCGGGCGGCGGGCGCGAAACCAGCCGCTCTTCAGTTGGTTCTTGCAGCGGTTGATGGTCACCCGGATCAGCCACGCCTTCTCGTGCTCCTCGCTGAGAAACGCCGGCGCAGAGCGCAGGTAGGCCAGAAACACCTCCTGCGCCACGTCCTCTACGTCGTGCACATTGCGCAGGTACGTAAACGCCAGCCGGGTCAGGCTCTTTGAATACTTCGTCACCACCCGCCGGATGCGCTCATCCCCAACGCACACCCGGTCCCATTTTTGCTCCATGGCTTCTCATCCCCCCTTACACCCCATATACAATCGAAGCCGCTGGTATTTTTCGGAAATTTACCGCTTAGACAGATTTTTTTCGGGAGAAGTTACCATCGCCCGCACAGCGCGTCTTTCCAGGGTTTTCTTCGATTTAAACGAAAGAAAACCGCTTCTGCGGCACTGAAGTGTTATAATCGGTCGGGTACGATGGATGCGGGGGATGCGCGTGAACAGACTGGACGCCAACCATTACCGGGAGGCGTTGGAAATCCCGTCAAAGAAGTTGTCTGCGGTATTCAAAAGCGTGCTGGTGGGCGCGGGAGCGGGGGCGGTCACCAGCTTTTATCGCCTGGCGCTGGGCCGCGCGGAGGCCTGGAGCTTTGCGATGTACGATTTCTTTCGGGGCCGCCCGGCGCTGATCCCATTGTTGTTTCTATCGCTGGCGGCAGCTGGGTACCTGGTGGGCGCGCTGGCCAAGCGGTTCCCGTTCATCCGGGGCAGCGGCATTCCGCAGGTGAAGGGTGAACTGATGGGCCACTTCGACGCGCCATGGTTCTCGACGCTCATCGCGAAGTTCTTCGGCGGAACGGTTTCGATACTGGCAGGACTGTCGCTGGGCCGCGAGGGGCCGTCCATCCAGCTGGGCGCTTCGATGGCCAAAGGGATTGGGCAGGAGTGGGCCTCCTCTCGCGCCGAGCGGCGCATGATGATCGCGGGGGGCGCCAGCGCGGGGCTGGCCGCGGCGTTCAACGCGCCGCTGGCGGGCGCGATGTTCGCGGTGGAGGAGATCTACAAATACCTGTCGCCTTCGCTGCTCGTGGTCATCCTGGTCAGTGCCATGACCGGCGACTTCGTGTCCAAGCTGGCCTTTGGGCTTTCGCCGGTGTTCTCGTTCAAGACCACCGGGGCGGTCCCGCTTAGGTTGTACTGGGTCTTGATGCTGCTGGGCGTCGCGCTGGGCGGCGCGGGCGCTGTGTACAATTACGCGCTGGTCCGGACGCAGCAGTTGTATCGGGCGCTGAAGCGTCTGCCGGAGCGCGCGCGGCCGGTGGCGCCGTTCCTCCTGGCGGGCATCCTGGGATTGATCTTCCCGGTGGTGCTGGGCGGGGGCCACCAGATGCTGGAGGGACTGAAGGGCAGCACCACGCTGGGCATGCTGTGCCTGATGTTTTTGGTCAAATTCCTGTTTTCGATGATCAGCTTTGGCTCCGGTGCGCCGGGCGGCATCTTCTTTCCGCTTTTGATCCTGGGCGGCGCGCTGGGCGCGATCGCGGCGAAGCTGGCGGGTGCGTTTGTCGAGCCGGAATTGTTCGATACCTTCGTGGTGGTGGCGATGGCCGGATACTTCGCGGCCATCGTGCGCGCGCCGGTGACCGGCACGATCCTTTTATTGGAAATGACCGGTTCATTTGACTGCCTGCTGCCGCTGATCGTCGTCTCCTTCGCCGCCTATCTGACGGCGGATTTGCTCAAGAGCAAGCCCATTTACGATTCGCTGCTGGACAGCCTCCTGAGCGGTGGCGCCTCAGGCGAGGCTTGCGCCCCGGCGCGCAAGATCGTGGTGGAACAGATCGTGCACCATGACGCCCCAGCGGCGGGCCGCCCGGTGCGAGACATGGGCCTGCCCAGGGAGTGCCTTCTGATCTCGATCCGCCGGGAAGGCGAGGAACTGATCCCTTCTGGCGATACGGTGGTGCGCCCGGGCGACTACCTGACCTTCCTGGTCAACGAGCGGGACGAGGGCACAAACCGCGAAGCGCTTGAAAAGCTGACCAGTGAGCCTGAATCGCGCGGCAATTCCTTCCGGCCGTATCCCAACGGTTGATTTTGCGCCCGGCATCCGGTACAATAAGATGAATGTAGAGTAAGGAGTACCAGAAATGCAACTACCCTACGACGTAGTACTGTTCGACCTGGACGGCACGCTGACCCGCTCCCACCCCGGCATTGTGACCTCCGCCCGGCATTCGCTGGAGGCCATGGGCTTTGACTGCGAAGGGCGGGACCTCAAGATGTTCGTCGGTCCGCCGCTGTACGAATCCTACCGCGCGCTGGGTTTTTCCGAGGCTGGGACGCGGGAGGCCATCCGGATTTTTCGCTCCCGGTACGACGTGAGCGGCTGGAAGGAAGCCACGGTGTTCCCCGGCGTTCCGGCGATGCTGAAGAGCCTGAAGGCCCACGGCGCGTTTCTGGGCGTGGTCACGGCCAAGCCCACGGTGCAGGCCGAGAAGGTCTTGAAGGGCTTTGGCCTCTGGAAGTATTTTGACCGCGTGACTTCCACCCGCGATCAGGACGACTATTGCGACAAGGCGGAGATGATCCGCCGAACGCTGCCGGAGCACTACCGCAAAGCCTGCATGGTGGGTGACCGCAAATACGACATGGAGGGCGCGGTGGGCGCGGGGGTGGACGGCGTCGGCGCGCTGTACGGCTACGGCACCCGCGAGGAACTGACGGAAAGCGGCGCGTCCCAGGTGGCGGAGAGCATCGAGGCGCTGACGGAAATGCTTCTGGGCGGCCTCGCGCCCGCGAAGGGCCTGTTTCTGACACTGGAAGGCCCGGACGGCTGCGGCAAGTCCACACAGGGGAAGTTCCTGGCCGGGTGGCTGAAGGACCGGGGCCACCGGCTGGTGGAGACACGGGAGCCAGGCGGCTGCCCGATCTCCGAACGCATCCGCGCGCTGGTGCTGGACGCCAAGGAGCCGGGCATGTGCGATGTGACGGAGGCGCTCCTCTTTGCGGCATCCCGGGCGCAGCATGTGCACGATGTCATCCGGCCCGCGCTGACCCGGGGCGACACCGTGCTGTGCGACCGGTTCGTGGATTCGTCCATCGTCTATCAGGGCATGGCTAGGGGGCTTGGCCGGGAACTGGTTGCCTCGCTCAACGCACCGGCGGTGGACGGCGTGATGCCGGACGCCACCTTGCTCCTCATGATGGACCCCATCGAGGCCATCCGACGCCGCCGCGCCGAGAACGCGCCGGACAGGCTGGAGGGCGACGACGCGCTGGCCCGACGCGTGCACGACGCGTATCTGGCCTTGGCCCAGTCCGATCCTGGCCGCATCCATATTGTGGATGCGGGCGGTGCGGTGGAACAGATTTCGGCGGAAATTCGTCAGATCGTAGCAGAATTCTAAATCGTCCGCCCTGCGCCCGCGGACTTTGGAGGGTTGTCCCATGGAAACTGGCCCGCGCGAAAAATGTATGTATTGCTTTGAACCGCTCGACAAAAACGGCGAGTGCCCCGCCTGCGGCCGCGATCCTCTGGCGCCGGTCTCGCCCAGCCATCTGGCGCCGGGCACGGTGCTGCGCACCAGGTTCCTGGTCGGGCGCGCGCTTGGCCAGGACGCGGGCGGCATCGTCTACGTCGCCTCCGATCTCAAGACCGGCGCGAAGCTGCGCGTCCGGGAATACTTCCCGCGGGACGCGGCCTCGCGCGAGCCGGACGGCTCGGTTACCGTGCGCCCCGGCGCGGAGGCCGCCTTCCAGAGCGGCCTGAGCGAGATGAGCGGCAGCGTGCAGGCCAATGATAGCGCGAGAAAGCGCGTGTTCTTCGAGGACAACGGCACCGGCTACTTGGTGCAACGCAAAGCCGGCGCGTCCGACGCCCCGGCGGAAGGCGTCAATGAGGAGGTCCCCGCCCGCAAGGTCACCAAGCAGGCGCTCATCATGGGCGGCGTGGTGGTGGCGGTGGTCGCGGTGGTGCTGATCGTCGTGATCTCGCTGGGCCGCGGCGCGCTGGATTCCACCCAGTCGCCCCAGAATACCGAAGACGCCTGGACCGCGCCGACGCTTGCGCCCGATGAGACCGCGACGCCCGATCCGGGCGAACTGCCCATCACCGACACCGACGCCGGCTGGCAGGACGAAGAGGGCGGCCAGGACATCGATGGCGGCAACACCGACGATCAGAACTACGACAGCGGCGACGGCGACGCATCTTATGATGAGCCGACGCCCAAGCCCACGCCGGTCAACAACTACCGCAAGGCCTCGGCCGCCCAGATCGAAGATTTGCAGTGGCGGCTGATGGAGCTGCGCTGGCTGAACTACGAATGGCCCAACGGCAAGTACGACAAGGCCACCGAGAACGCCGTCAAGGACTTCCAGCGCTATGTCAACGACAACTTCGGCGCCAACCTGAAGGTGGACGGCACCGCGGGCACCACCACCATCAAGTGGCTGTTTGACAAGGAAGCGCCGCTCAAGCCCAACAC
>JAEVZE010000003.1 GCA_023392395.1 Bacillota bacterium | reverse complement strand
AAGACATGTATTATTCCAACGGCAACTATGAAGCCTTCGCCCGCCCGCTGAAGCCGGAGGGCGTGGATAAAAAATCTGCGTACCTCGTGGGCTCCGGCCTTGCGTCGCTGGCCGCGGCGTGTTTTCTGGTACGCGACGGCCAGATGAAGGGCGAGCACATCCACATCCTGGAGGCCGCACCACTGCCTGGCGGAGCCTGCGACGGCATCAGGGATCCGCAAAAAGGCTTCATCATCCGCGGTGGGCGTGAGATGGAGAACCACTTCGAGTGCCTGTGGGACCTGTTCCGCTCCATCCCGTCGCTGGAAGTAGAGGACGCCAGCGTGCTGGATGAGTTCTACTGGCTCAATAAGCGCGACCCCAATTCCTCGCTGGTGCGCGCCACTGTCAACCGGGGTGAAGACGCCCACACCGACGGCAAGTTTACGCTGTCCGAAAAGGCGTCGATGCAATTGATCAAGCTGTTCCTGACGCCGGATGAAAAGCTCTACGACCTGACGCTTGACGACGTGTTCGACGAGGAATTCTACGCCTCCAACTTCTGGCTCTACTGGCAGACGATGTTCGCCTTCGAGAAGTGGCACAGCGCGCTGGAGATGAAATTGTATCTGCAGCGCTTCATCCACCACATCGGAGGTCTGCCCGACTTCTCGGCGCTCAAGTTCACCCGCTTCAACCAGTATGAATCGCTGATCCTGCCGATGGTGGAGTACCTTACGGCCCACGGCGTGAAGTTCAACTACGGCGTCCGGGTGACCAACGTGGTCTTTGAGATCACAAACGGCCGTAAGGTGGCGCGCCGGATCGAGTGCCTGAGGGGCGGCCAGCCGGATTCCATCGGCCTGATCGAGGACGACCTGGTGTTTGTGACAAACGGCAGCTGCACCGATAGCGCCGTGCTGGGCGGCCAGCATGAAGCGCCCGCGCTCACCGTGCAGGGCGGCGAGGGCGACTCGTGGTCGCTGTGGCGCAATATCGCCGCCCAGGACCCCGCCTTCGGCCGACCGGAGAAGTTCTGCTCGGACATCGAACGGAGCAACTGGGAATCCGCCACCGTTACCACGCTGGACGGCAGGATCCCGCCTTACATCCGCAAGGTTTGCGGTCGCGACCCGTTCTCCGGCCACGTGGTCACCGGCGGCATCATCACCGTGAAAGATTCGAACTGGTACATGAGCTACACGCTCAACCGCCAGCCCCACTTCAAGGAGCAGCCCAAGGACCAACTGGTGGTGTGGGTCTACGGCCTGTACACCGACCGCCCCGGCAACTTCGTGAAAAAGCCAATGGTGGAATGCACCGGCGAGGAGATCACTCAGGAATGGCTGTACCACCTGGGCGTGCCCGAAGCCGAGATTTCGGAACTCGCGGCCCACTCCGCCAACTGCGTGCCCTGCCTGATGCCCTACATCACCGCGTTCTTCATGCCCCGCGCGGCGGGCGACCGGCCGGACGTGGTGCCGGAAGGTTCGGTCAACTTCGCCTTCATCGGCCAGTTCACTCAAACCGGCCGGGATACGGTATTCACCACGGAATACTCTGTCCGCACCGCGATGGAGGCCGTGTACACCCTTTTGAACGTGGACCGCGGCGTGCCGGAGGTGTTCGGTTCCGCCTACGACGTGCGGGCGCTGCTGGACGCGACGGCCAAAATGCTGGACGGCAGGAAGCTTACTGACGTAAAGTTGCCCTTATTCGCCTCCATCGCCGAGAAGATCGCCCAGCGCAAGCTGTCCGGTACGGCGGTCGAAGAACTTCTGAAGCGGTATCATCTGATTTAGCCGATACAAAACGCCGCCCGTCTTCTTTCGAAGGCGGGCGGCGCTCAGACATCGAACTATTTCCACCAAAGCTTGTAGGTTTTGATCTCAAACGGCGTCAGTTCCTCTTGAATGGACTCGGCCTCCACGGGTTCGGCGAGGTTCTCCTCGAGCAGGTTGCAGGGGGTGAAGGCGCGCAGCGGGAATCCGGTGGTCAGCTTTATCGGGCCGCGACCGCCGCGGCACTCGTGCAGGCGGACGATCAGGCAGTCCCCGTCCTCGCTTCGCTTGACGGCATCGATCACCGCCCGCGGGCTGTCGACGGACACCAAAGGCCGCACCCGCGCGCCCAACGCGCCCGGCAGCGCCTTCACCGGCAGGTTCAGCCGGACAGCCTCCTCGATCACGCCGCCCGCCTCGGGGCCGTTTGCATGGGGCAGCAGCGCATAGATGAAGTCATGCTCGCCCATATCGGCCTGGGTGTCCGGGAATTTTCCGCTCTTGAGGAGCGTAATGCGCAGCGTGTCGCCCAGGATGTTGTGGCCGTACTTGCAGTCGTTCAGGATCGCCACGCCGTAGCCCGCCTCGCTCAGATCCGCCCACTTGTGGGCCACCACTTCAAACCGGGCATAGTCCCAGCTGGTGTTGTAATGGGTCGGGCGCTCCGCGTGGCCGAACTGGATGTCATAGGTCGCCCGGGTGGCGCGCACCGCCACCGGGAACGCCGCTTTCAAAAGCCGCCTGTCCTCGTGCCAGGACGCTTGGGTGACGAAATCGATCCGGCGGCTGTCCGCGTGGAACACCACGTCCTGCGTAAAACTGGAATGGCGGTAGGCGTAGCGAAACCGGAGGATCAGGCGCAGCGCGCCGTCCTCCACCAGATCGGGACCGCTTGTCAGTTGCGCGAACTCGCACTTCTCCTGGTAGAAGATGTCCACGTCCCAGTTTTCGTAGTTGAGCGGCCTGTCCTCGTAAATCTCCAGCCGGTTTGCTAAGTCACCGGGTTTGAGCACTTCGCGCGCGTTGTCCCGGTCGTAGAGCCGGGTCAGCGCGCCCGCCTCGTTCCATTCCACAAGGTATTGGGGCGTTTCCAGCCTGCGCCCCGGCAGATCGACCCGGAAGGGGCTGGCGCTCTCTGCTTTTCCGCCCGGCTGAAAGCGCACGGTCGCCATGCCCAGCGCGGGCAACGCCGTCCGCACCATGGTTCCGCCATCCACTTTCTGGACGGGCAGCGCATTCCCGTCCGCGTCCAGAAAAACGCCGTCTCCCGCTTCGGGCAGCAGCACCGCGTCCGTCCTCGGGAAGCTGCCGAAGTGATAGAGCGTATACGCGCCTTCCGCCGGGTGGGTGACGGCGCGCAGCGCCTGGGCCTCGAGCGCGGCCAGCTTCGCCTCCGCTTGGGCGTACTCCGCCCCGCTGTCCTCATAGACTTCGCGGATGGACGAACCGGGGATGATGTCGTGGAACTGGTTTCGGAGCACCGTCTCCCAGCACGCGTCCAGCGTCTCCTTGTCGTACTCGCCGCCGGACAGCAGCGCCTGGCTCATCAGCCACTCGCTCTCGGCCAGCAGGAACTCCAGCTTGCGGTTCCGCTTCTTGTTCGCCGCCTGGGAGGTGTAGGTGCCCCGGTGGTACTCCAGGTACAGTTCGCCGTCCCACACGGGCACGTACTGGTCGGTGTGCTCCAGGCTTTCATGCAGGCGGCGGAAGAACTCGCCCGCGCGGCTGGCCTTGACGTTCGGAAGGCCGGGAAGCCGGTCCATGGCCCGCCGCATCTTGAGCATGTTGCGATTGACGCCCCCGCCGCCATCGCCAAAGCCGTAGGAAATGAGCGTTTCGGTGGACAGATTCTTGTCCCGGAACTTCTTCCAGCTGCCAAGGACGCTCCGGGGGCTCAGCATGCCGTTGTAGGTGGCGAAGCGGTCGTCCACCGGACGCCCCACTTCGGGCGTGGTGATGAAGTAGGTCATCACCTCGCTGCCGTCGAGGCCGCGCCAGCGGAACAGGTCGTGGGGCATGGTGTTGAACTGGTTCCAGCTGATCTTGGTGGTCATGAAGGTCTCGATGCCGAACCCCTTTAGGATCTGTGGCAGCGCCCAGCTGTAGCCGAACACGTCCGGCAGCCAAAGGTATTCGCACCTTCGTCCGAACGCGCGCAGGATGTAGCGGATGCCGTACAGGAATTGCCGGACCAGCGCCTCGCCGGAGGAGATGTTGCAGTCCGCCTCCAGCCACATCCCGCCGTCGGCCTCCCAGCGCCCTTCGGCGACGCGGGCGCGCACCTTTTCAAACAGTTCGGGGTTGTCCGCCTCCAGGAACTTGTACAGCTGCGGCTGGGTCTGCAAAAACACATATTCGTCAAACTCATCCATCAGTTTCAAAACCGTCGCAAACGAGCGCATCGCCTTCTCGCGGGTATGCTTGAGCCGCCACAGCCAGGCCACGTCGATGTGGGTGTGGCCCACGGTGCTGACGGTGACGTTGGTGCGCTTCTCCATGCCGTCAAGCGCCCGGTTCAGTTTTTCCAGCGCGCCGCCGACGGTTTCATGGAAGCGGTCCTCGTCCCAGTCGATCACAAGAAAAGCGTTGTCCAGCGCGCGGGTCAAAAGCGCCTTTTCGGGCGCGTCGTCCGGCATCAGCGGCAGCGCCTTTACAATGGCCTTGGCAAGGTAGTAGAATTCGTCGGTGTTCGCGTGCAGGTAGCCGATCTCCGCCCTTTGCACCAGGTGGCGCTGGTCTTTTTTCGGTCCGCCGCCCTCGAGGCCCGTCCACAATAGAAACGTCAGCTCCACGGTTCTGCCCGCCAGAGAGCCAAAGTTCACATCCGGATGGTTGGTGTCCACGCCCTGAAAGGGTTTGCCGTCCACGTACAGAAGCGACTCGAAGCCGCGGTTGTGGCCGCCGCCCGTCTTTCCGAAGTCGAACAGGCCGTATACCTCGCAGCCGTCCAGGCGTTCCGGCAGCGTGACGGTTTTGCGCGCCCACAGGTAGCGGTCGCGGCCGATGAATTCATCGCCGATGGCCAGCTGCCCGCCCTGCACCGACGCGGGCGGCTCCCGGTAGATCGCGTCCGGACTCAGGCCACCCTCCATCGCGTCAAGCGGCGCGACGGACTCCATCCGGATGAAGCGCCTGCCCTCCAGCGCGCGCATCCGGGCCTCCAGCTTTTGCACACTCAGAAACATGTCGCCCATGAACTCTCTCCTCTGCTACGGCTTTTATGGATGGAAATTATTCCGCCGCCGCCTCGGCCATGGCCAGGATGTTTTCGGCGGGGACGCCCGGCAGGATGGATTCGTGGCTGGGCGAGACCACGTAGTTGGGCCCGAAAAGGTCCCGAAGCCTTCGGACTTCGTCCCGCACCATCTGGGGCGTGCCGAAGGGCAGCAGTTCCTGCGTGTCCACGCCGCCCACGAACACCAGCTTGTCCCCATACTTCCCCGCAAGGCTTTCCGCGTCCATGTGCGCGGCCTTGGCCTGGATCGGGTGCAGCGCCTCCACCCCCGCATCGATCAATCGGGGGATCACCCGGTCGATGGAGCCGCAGGAGTGCAGCAGCACCTTCATCCCGTGCCGGTGCGCCTGCTGCGTGAACTTGACAAAGGTGGGCATCACGAACCGGTCAAAGCACTCGGGCGAGATCAGAAGATCCCGCTGGCTGCCAAAATCGTTGCCGAAGAAGAACAGATCGGTCTTCCCGGCCGCTTCCCGGAACAGCTTTTCGTTGATGCGCAGGTAGAAGTCCGCCACATGTTCGGTGACTGCCTCCACCACGCCGGGGTCGGTGTACATCTTGACGAAGTAGTTCTCCATGCCGAAGAAGTCGCACACATTGTGGAAAAAACAGCTCCAGGAGCCGGACAACACCGCCTGATCCGCCGCGATCGTGCGGTCGATTTCCCGGATGGTCTCGGAAAAGTCCGCATATTGTTCGTCCGGCCAGTCGAAGGCCTCGACTTTCCAAATGTCCTCGCATTCGGCGAACACGCCGTCCTGGTTCAGGCTCACGCGCTGTTTCCCGCCCAACACGTCGAACATGGGCCTCCCGTCCGGGTGCTTCCACAGGCGGTGCTCCTCGGGCATCACCCAGCGGCAGGTGGAGCCCAGCTTCAGTCCCAATTCAAAATCATTGGACACGCCGAAAGCGCCGTGGAGGGAATCCAAACTTGCGGGGTTGGGGTTGCCATGCCAGAAGCCCGAGCGGTCGCTGGCATGGTTCATGATGTTGTGAAAGCGCTCCCGGTTGGTCATGTTTTCCCTCCGTCCTCACCCGGGCGATGCGCGGCCCGGGCCATAGGTTTCGCGCCCCGGCCCGCCTTGTCTCCGCCCATTCCGACCTCCATTATACGTGGAGCGCCGCTGGATGTAAATGGATGATCCGCGCTTGAGGCGCTTAATTCTGTCCAGGCCGCCACACCCAGAGCCACGCGGCATCGCCTTCGTCTCGAGCCGGACCGCGTGCCCGCGGGAGGGTACCTTGCGATGGTCGAACCATGCGGGTCCGGTGGGGAGCCGGATGGTACAGCACCACACTGAAAGTCTACCTTTCTTGAATATGTTTGGGGCGCGCAGAGCATTTTGCTCTACGCGCCCCAAACATGCACGGTAAGTAAGGAATTGGCTTATCTGCGGCAGGGCATTGCCGGGTCGTTCTCCGCGCCATAACAGAGCTTATCGCCGCGGATCCAGGCTTCATCCAGCAGGTTGTACTTGATGAAGCGCCGGTTGCCCCAGGTGTAAGCAACGTGAATCGCGCCGTCATCCGATTGCGCGATCACCGGGTATTCGTACCTCTGGTTGTTGATGTCGTTCCAAGGGCCGGTAAAGCCCTCGCCCTGCTCGATCACCCGCCGCCACGGCCAAGTGAGGCCTCCGTCCTCTGAGAGCGCAATGGTCACCGGGCAGCGCTGGGTGGGCCAGACGGTGCGGGATGTGTCGCTGTTGAAGGCGACGTCGTTGTAGATGAGCGCGATCGCGCCGCTTTGAAGCCGGATGGCCGAGATGGAGGAGTTGTTGTTGCGAAGCTCCAGCGGGGCCGGGGC
>JAEVZE010000458.1 GCA_023392395.1 Bacillota bacterium | reverse complement strand
GCGCAGCATGTATACTGCGATATACGATATAACCGACACCGAAAGCAGGTTCGGCACAAAATAGGAGGCGCGCAGCAACCGCTTGATCTTTGTGGTGCGGTTGGCGAGCAGCGCCAGGAAAAACGACGTGGCGATGATGACCGGCGTCGAGAAAATCACAAACTTGGTCGTGTTCCAAAGGGCGTTCCAGAAGAACTTGTCGCCCAGGAACTTTTCATAATTGCCCCAGCCCAGAAATTTCTGCTTGCCCATCAGGCCCCATTTGAACGCGCTCATGTACAGGCCCTCGCCCACCGGCCAGATGATGAAAATGGTGTACACAATCGCGAAGGGCAGAATAAAGCACAGCGCCACCATGTCCTGGCGCATTTTACGCCTGGGCTTCTCGCGCATATCCATATCGATGCGCCCCCTTGGTTCGAGAGTATGCCGGGGTTTTTCCACAAGACCCCGCAAGCAGGCCCGGAAGGCCCGCCTGCGGGGAGTCAGCCAGGGAATTCGCTTACGCGATGATCTGCTCGATCTCGCTCACGATGCCGTCATAGGTGGCGGCGGAGTCCTGATCGCCCGCCAGGAACAGGTCGATCTGGCGCTTGATGCCGTCGCGGATCGGGTAGGAGTAGGGGTTGGCCTCGAAGAACACCACGTGGTTGGCCACGTCGGCGTAGTCCTTGCGGTAGGGCAACTTGGCGAACTCATCGCTTTTCACGACGTTCACATTGGCGACCACGTGGCCCGCATTGGCCCAGATCAGCGAATTCTTGGACACGAAGTCGAAGAACTTCATCGCCTCGACGCGCTTCTCGTCACTGTTGTCGCCGGTCACCGGCAGCACGAAGGTGTGCGAGTCGCCCCACTGGGCGTCCACGTCAAACAGCTTGGGCACGGAGATGACGCCGAAGTTCAGGCCCTTCACGTTCTCGCAACCGGAGGTGTTCCACACGCCGCCGAACGCGATCGCGGCTTTGCCGCCCATGAAGTAGGACACGTAGTCCTCAAGGTTGGTGGGGATGATGCCCTCGTCGTAGAACTTCTTCATGTAGTCCAGCGCAGCCACCGTCTTGTCCTTCTCGATCTTGATCTGAAGGTCCGAGGTGATGATCGGCGCGCCGTTCATCTGGTAGTACAGCGCCCAGAACAGGCGGAACGGGTCGTCGCCCGCGGAGGGGAAGGCCATGGCGTGGGTGCCTTCGGGCATCTTGCCCTTCAGATCCTTCATAAAGTTGAAGAATTCATCGGCATTCTGGGGCAGCGTGAGGGCTTCGCCCTCCTTGAGCACGCCCGCCTGGGTCAGCAGGTCCTTGTTGTAGAAGCAGACCATCGGGTGCGTGTCCAGCGGCACCGCGTAGATCTTGCCATCGATGGTGGCGGCAGAGAGCGTGTTCTGGTTGACCTGCGTCCAGTCAAAGCCCGCTTCCTTCGCGTAGTCGTCCATCGCGACGACGACGCCCTGGTCATAGAGCTCAGGCAGCTTCGCGATGTGGCTGATGCCGATGTCCGGACCCTTGCCCACGGACACGCCGGTCATGAGTTTGGTGTAGTACTCGCCCCAATCCAGCATTACGTTGCGAACGGTCATCTTGGGGTTCGTGGCATTGTATTCTTCCACCAGCTTCTCCATGTAGCCGCCCTCGCCGCCGGAGAACAGGGACCAGAAGATCAGTTCGTTCTCGCCGGCCACGATGGCCTCGGGGTTCTCGACTTCGCCGTCCTCGTTGATCTTGACTTCCTCGGCGATCGCCGCCACAGCCGTGAACAGCATCATCATGGCGAGCAAAAGGGACAACAGTTTCTTCATTGGAACCGCTCCTTTCGATATTGGGTCTCCCGCCCCCTTGCGGGGGAAAGCCACATGATTCGTGCAGGCCGCGTTCAGCCCTTTCCCGCCGGGTTCCTCGTCAGCGCGCGAAAGCGTTCGGGATCAATCTTGGGCTTGCGATCCGGGGTCAGGATTCCGTTGGTCTCCTGCTGTACGTCGGTCAACTGCGTGTAGCAATAGCCCTGACAGTAGGGGATGGCGCACACCGCGTCGGTTACGCCCTTGTATCTTTCAAAAAACGCTTCTTCGTCGCGCACTTTGTCATGGTAGCCCCAGGTGTTCGCGCCGTCCCCGTCCTCAAAGGCGATGCCGCCGTATTCGGTGACCATGAAAGCCTCCCTGCCGGTGGGGGTGAAGCCCTCGCACGAGGCCATGCGCCAGTCGTTCGAGTGCTGGCAGGTCTCCGCCCGGTCGCGGAAGTGCAGCGAGATCCTCTCCGCGGTGTCCGCGTAGTCGTGCAACGCGAAGATGTCGGTCTCCACCTGCTCCCAGCCGTCGTTGACCGAGATCACGCGGGTGCCGTCCAGCGCCTTGGCCTGGTGGTAGAAAAGGCGCGCCGCCGCCTGCATGCGGCTGTCCCTGTAGATGCGGGTCACACCCCAGCTCTCGTTAAGGGGCACCCAGCAGATGATGGAAGGGTGGTTGTAGTCCCGGTCGATGAAGCCGGCCAGGGTGCCGGCGAGGTTGTTGACGGATTCGTCCGAGAATTCATAGGTACTGGGCACCTCGCCCCAGACGAGAACGCCCATCTTGTCCGCCCAGTAGTAGTAGCGCGGATCCTCCAGCTTTTGGTGCTTGCGCGCGCCGTTGTAGCCCAACTTCTTCGTCCACTCGAGGTCTGTGCGGATGGCCTCGTCCGACGGCGGGGTCAGGAGGCTCTCCGGCCAGTATCCCTGGTCGAGTACCAGCCGTTGATAGAGGGGCTGGTTGTTTAAGAGCACCCAGCCGTCCTTCACCGCCACCTTGCGCATGCCGAAGTAGGTGGAAACCTGATCCCAAACGGTCTCGCCGTTTAGAATGCGGATGCTCACGTCGTAGAGATTCGGTTCCTTCGGCGACCAATAGCGAAAGCCCGGGATCAGGTCTCCCTGAACCATGGAAACAGCGACCTCCGTCAACCGCTGGGAGACCGAGACGGTCAGCCGGTGCACCTCGCTGCCATTGAAAGAGATGGAGATCTCGGCATCGAGGGGGGCTTTGGGTATGTCCTTCAGCGTCAGGCGGAAATTCGCGTGGCCGGTGTCCACATCGGGGGTGATGTGGGCGCGGAGCAGGTAGTTTTCGCCCACCGCCTCCAGGTACACCGTCTGCCAGATGCCGGAAGTGGGCGTGTACCAGCAGCCCATCCAGCCTTCCTTCCAGTACTGTTTGCCCCGGGGCTGGGTACAGTCCGGCGCGTCCTCGCAGCGCACGCATATTTCGTTCCCGCCTGGAAGCAAGTGGCACGTCACGTCCAGCGCGAAGGGGGTGTAGCCACCCTCGTGCTCGCCCGCCAGAAGGCCATTGACGTACACGCGGCAGCGGTAGTCCACCGCGCCAAAGCGCAGAAGCACCCGCCGCCCCGTCATGGTTTGGGGCAACGAGAAGACCCGCTTGTACCAGATTATCCTGTAGATGCGCCGATCATCGAGGCCGCTCATGGAAGACTGGTAGCAGAAGGGCACCATGATCGAAAGGGGAAGCGCCCTGCCCGGCGCCTGCCAGTTTTCCTTGAGCCCCTGATCCGCTTCATCGAAGGCGAACTGCCACTCGCCGTTCAGGTTCATCCAATCGGGGCGAAAAAAATCGGGACGGGGGTGTTCGGGGCGGGGGATCTGCTTCATGTGCGTCACCTTTGCTTCATAATTTATGAATTAAACATCGGACGAAAAAACATAATGTACAAATCAAACAGAATGAATTGCCAAATTTGACCTTATGATCATAGCACGCGGGGCTAAACTCGTCAACAAATTTTAAATATTCCATTAAATCCGTTGAATAGGACATGTTTTCTGCAGAAAAATTAAAGGTGGGCCAACGCCCACCCAAATTGAACACATATCGACACCGCGCTGAAAGGTTTCCGTCGGCGAGCGCCGGGAGCGCGTCGCAACTGACCAACAGACTGGTGGAGGAGACGATCGACGTAGTCAGGAAACCCCTGGAACCATGGGGGTTCGGCTCTTTTGTCGAATCTTCCCCTGCCTAAAACCCGCCAGGGTTTTTGACGCCGCGTTAGTGATACGCGTATTTGACCGTGATGTGCTGCGGATAGTCCCCGAACCCCGCGCCGAACAGGTTCATACCGCCCACATGCCGGGCGTCGGGCGATACGCCGATGCGCAGTGTGAAGAATTCGCCCTCCTGAAGCCGCACGTCTTTCAGCGCGGTGTCTGAGACCTGGACGTCATCCAGAAAGCTGCCGGCCCCGTCGATGCGCCAGGTCTTCAGGTGTCCGAACTGAGTGGCATTGTCCGACCACCAGTCGGGGTTGAGCACGCCGCGCCGCCCGCCAAAATCCCCCGGCGAGTGCCAGGTGCCAATCAGGCGGCGGTTGATCCACATGGAGATTTCGCTCTCCCATTCGTTGCGGTAGTTCATGGCCTCGGAACAGGCC
>JAEVZE010000349.1 GCA_023392395.1 Bacillota bacterium | reverse complement strand
TATCAGGAGAGCGCCGAAATGCTGGGCCGGGGGCTCGCGATCCTGATTGACATTCTGAATCCGGAGATCATTGTCATCGGCAGCGTTTTTGCCCGGGCGGAGAAATATTTCCGGGAGGGCATGGAGCGCGTGCTGCATGAGGAGGCGTTGCCCGCCGCGCTGGGAAAGTGCCGCATTGTCGCCAGCGCGCTGGGCGACCGGCTGGGCGACGTGGCCGCGCTTGCCGTGGCGGCCAACGGCGCGGCGAGATAGCACCATCAAGAAAGGAACGAACCGATTATGAAGAAGTATTCTCTGAACGGCGCCTACACGCTCTACTACGCCGACGAGCAGGCGAATCCCTCTGGCATGCCGGGCATGGAAAGCGTTCCCGCCGTCGTCCCCGGCAACGTGGAGATCGACCTGATGAATGCCGGAAAACTGCCGGACATCTTCTTCGGAAACAACGTAAAGCTTCTCCGGCCTTACGAATTCTACCGCTGGCGCTACGAGCGCGCGTTTGAAACCCCGGCGCTGGAGGCGAACGAGCGGGTTTTCCTCCACTTCCAGGGTGTGGACTGCATTGCGGAGTACTACCTGAACGGCGAGAAATTCGGCCAAAGCGAAAACGCGCTGATCGATCACCGATTCGAGGTAACAGATCGATTGAAGCCCGGCGAGAATTCGCTTGCCGTCGAGCTGCACTCACCGGTGCTCCATGCAGCCTCAAAGCCCGTGGACGCATACTGCACCCATCTGCCGGATAATTACGAATCCCTGCGCCTGCGCAAGGCGCCCTCCTGCTACGGCTGGGACATCATGCCCCGCACACTGTCCGCAGGCCTGTGGCGGGATGTGGATCTTGAGATTGAGGGACCAAACGAATTTGAATCTCTGTTCCTGGCCACCCGCGCGCTGGAAAAGGAAGGAGCCCTGATCACCTGCGCCTATCGCTTCCGGACGGATACCCCCCGCTTCGAAGGGTTGTCCCTCCGCCTGATGGGCACGATGGAAGGCGCGATCGGCTTCGTGGAAGAGCACCCCCTGCGCTTCGTGGCGGGCCGCTTTGATTTTACGGTCAAAAATCCAAAGATCTGGTGGCCCGCAGGTTACGGCCCAGCCAGCGTCTACGACGTGCGGGCGGAAATTCTGCGAGACGGCCGTGTGATCGCTTCGCTCGACACGGTTCTGGGCATCCGCACCGTGAAGCTGGAACGCACCGACATCACCGATTCCTATCAGGGCGAATTCTGCTTCCATGTCAATGGGGAGAAGATCCTGTGCAAGGGCTCCAACTGGGTGCCCGCCGACGCGCTGCACAGCCGCGACCGGGGCCGGTACGAAAAGATGCTCTCCCTGTGGACGGACACCGGCTGCAACATCCTGCGCTGCTGGGGTGGCAACGTTTACGAGGATCACCCGTTCTACGACTATTGTGACCGCCACGGCATCATGATCTGGAACGACTTCACGATGGCCTGCGGCGTGTATCCGCTGGACGAGGAGTTCCTCAAGGTCATCCGCGAAGAGGCGGAAAGGGTGGTTGAAAAACTGCGCAATCATCCGTCCATCGTACTCTGGAGCGGCGACAACGAGTGCGACGCGCTGATGCTGATGCTATCCGGCCAGGACCCCAACTGGAACCGCATCACCCGGGAGGTGCTCCCGCAGGTGGTGCACCGACTGGACCCCTACCGCGAATTCCTACCCTCCTCGCCTTACATCTCGCCTGCCGCCACCCGGATCAGCCGAGACTACCGCGAGATCGAGAACCTGCTGCCCGAGGCGCACCTGTGGGGCCCCCGCGACTACTTCAAGAGCGTCTTCTACGCGAACTCGGAGGCCCATTTTGCCAGCGAGACTGGCTACCACGGCTGCAACAGCCTCTCCTCGATCAAGAACTTCATCAGCGCTGAAAAACTCTGGCCCTGGCAGGACAATGACGAGTGGCTGACCCACGCCGCCGAAATGAACGGCCCTAAGGGCCCCTACGCCTACCGCATCAAGCTGATGGCCGACCAGATCCACGAACTGTTCGGCTTCGACGCGGAGACGCTCGATGACTTCATCCTGGCTTCGCAGATCTCCCAGGCGGAGGCCAAGAAATTCTTCATTGAGATAACCCGCGTCAAAAAGTGGCGGCGCACCGGCGTGATCTGGTGGAATATCATCGACGGCTGGCCGCAATTTTCGGACGCCGTGGTCAGCTACGACTTTGTCAAGAAACTGGCCTACTATTACATCAAACGCTCCCAGCAGCCGCTGTGCCTGATGATGTCCGAGCCAGAGAGCTGGCATATCCGGCTGATGGCCGGGAACGATACGCTGACGGACCGCGCGGGAACCTGCAAAGTCTGGGACGGGGATACAGGAGAAATCCTCTACGATGGCGAATTCTTTGCCAAGGCCAACCAGACCAGCGAAATTCAACCCCTGCGTATCTCTCACGGCGACCAGCGGCTGCTTCTGATGCGCTGGACGGCGAACGGCGAGACCGGCTGTAACCACTACGTTCTGGGCAAGCCGCCGTTTTCCTTTGATCGCTATAAGAACTGGCTTCAAAAAATCGCCGGTCTGGACGATCTATTTGATGCATCGAAGATTGGAAAATAGGGTGATGGTGTGACACACAAGGAAGGCAAAAATCAGGACGATCTGCAGCGCCTAAACCGTTCGCTGGTCATGCGGCTGATCCATAAAAACGAGCTGTGCTCCAGGGCAGAACTGGCCAAGCAAAGCGGTCTGACCAAGGCGAGCATTACGGTGATCACGCAACAGCTGATCGACGCCGGCGTGGTCAAGGAAGTCGGGCTGATCAGCGGCCAAAAGGGTCGCCGGTCCATTGGCCTGACCCTTGAGCTGGACCGCTATCTGTGCATCGGCATCCGCTTGACGCGCCAGAACATCCACGGCGGGCTTTTCGATATCGCGGGCGAGATTTACGCCGAGGAGGAACGCGCGATTACCGACAAGTCCACCCCCGGGGACGCGATCAACTTGATCAAGGACGTGGTGCGCAACCTGATCGTCCGGGCGGACGCCCGGGCCATCCTGGGCATCGGTTTGGCGTTGCCGGGCCCCATTATCTACGAGGAAAATTCCATCGCCTTCATGAGCGCCTTCCCCGGCTGGGAGAACATCAATGTAAAGGAAATCCTGTATGAGGAATTCCACATGCCGATCCTTTTGGAGCACGACGCGCTGTGCTTCGCACTGTCCGAATGGCGCAAGTGCAACCAGGACGACTACAAGCTGCTTTTGTGCGTTCTGGCCGGGCAGGGCGTGGGCGCGGGCATCATCGACGGCGGTCGGCC
>JAEVZE010000291.1 GCA_023392395.1 Bacillota bacterium | reverse complement strand
CACGCCCGGACGCCCTTTGGCGTTCGCCTGAACGACGAAGAGATGATCGCCCATTATTCCCGTCTGATCGACTTCCTGGGTGGGAAGCGGCTGTGCTACTACTGGGATGGCATCGCGGTGTACAACCATGGCGCGATCCACGGCTTTATGGAAAGCGAGGAGGACGCCAGGGAAAGCGCGTTCTTCATGGTCAGCGCCGTTCATCCGGCGAGGCGCCCCGGCTGGCCGCTGGACAGCATCTCGATAAACCGAAATGCGAACACTTACTTCGTGGAAGGTGGAAACCACCAATTCGATGTTCAAGAGGAAAACATCCTGCTGGGCGCTTATCGAAAGCGGCTCTCGGATTTTCTCGTCCGCTCGCTGGGGCTGAACGAGGAATAGCCGATCCATTATCCGCGCGAGGTCGCAAGATGCGCGAGCTGCATCCAGCCCTGCGCGGTAGACGGCGTCGTACGCGCCGGGACGCCGCTTGTATGGTTTTCTTCGATACCAGGGCGAACAGTCCTCAACCGCGTTCGCACAAAAAAAGGCAGCACCGGTCTCACGCACAGTTGACCAGAGGGCTTATGGCAAGGACGGGCTTATTGGGGGGCACCCTTGAAATGGCTGTTGGGCGCTTTGCATTGCAGGCATTCCGAACGGTGAACGGACAATAGCGCGCCGCAGCTAGGACAAGTCCATTCTTTTTCCGTTTCCAGCAGGAACTGATCCAGGCCCAGTTCCTCAATTTTCTGGAAATTCTCCATCAGGCTCTCGCCGTATTTCGTTTTGTACCGCTTTTCAAGGCTTTTCAGCCTCTTGCATGGATACCTGGAACAGCCGTTGCAAGGCCTGCTGGAGACGCCTTGCTTTTCTGGACAATTCAGGATGCTGCACTTCATGCAGTGTGTCGTTTTGTTTCCGATGCCAGTGCATCCGGGGCATCTGTTTTTCTTCCTCTGAAACCCCACGCATATGTCGCAGATCAGGCCGCACGGCGCAACAATTGTGATGGCCATAGATTCTCCTTGACCTTCGGTCCATTCGCCGATTCATGCAAGCTCAAGCCCAACCAGTGCGAGGATTCTTCGCAACCGTCCGCATCGGTGCGTTCTGTACAGCCATCATGCGCATCCTACGCCAAAATGCTCTGCAATTGCCTCGATGGTCTCCTCCGGTGTCTGGTTCGAGTTGTCCAGCCAAAAGCCGATCCTGGGCGTCTCCCGTAGAAAGCCCTCGTACAGCGCCTCCACGGTGAAGCCCGTATAACCCACCTTCCCCCGCGTTTTCTCGCGCCGCTTCACCGTTTCGACATCGGGGCAGAGCACGATGGGGTACACGGGATAGCCCTTCAGCAACTCCAGCATTCGGGGCAGTTCCACTCCGTAGTAATTGTCCTGCAGTACGACGGCAAAACCATTGTCGAAGTAGGTCTTTGCCGCGTCTGCGGCCAAGCAGTAGCGCAGATGCAACTGCCGAACGGCTTCGTCCGACGGCTGGTCGCTCATTTCTTCACGCCCGGAGACGATCATCTTCCGGAACACGTCGCCGCGCAGGTGGACGCCCTTCTCCATTTTCAACGCCAGCTTTTCCGCCACCGTGGATTTTCCGGACGCCATGACGCCCGTGATCAAGTAGATTGCCCGTTCCATCTAGGGCCCCCTCTTCCAAGGAATAATCGACGCGAGGTTTATGCGCGATTTGTGAGTTTGTCTGAGATCGCCTTGCGACCCTGCGCGCCGAACGGGAGCTCGGAGGGCGTATGGTCATACAAAAGCAAACCCTCTTCGTTGCGCGTCAGTTCCATGATGATTTCCCCGCAGTTGTCGAAGACCGCCGTCGGCGCCGTCTGATACGGTGTGATGTCGTTTACCGAAAGGATCGCGCAGACGTTTTCCGCCGCTCTCGTCCGAAGGTGCGCCTTGATCAGCTCGTACCGGCCGACATCATCCTCATCCGACACATCGGAGAACAGGACGATCGCCAGATCCGCCTTCGCCTGGTAGAGCTCCCGGAAATACTCCGGAAACCGGACCTCAAAGCAGATGCGCACGCCCACCTTGAGCGCGCCCACCTCAAAAATGCCGTCCGCGTTTCCTTCGGTGAAATTGTCCCTGTCCCATCCCCACAGCGCCCGTTTACCGTAGATGATCGCATGGCGCGCATCCCCGCCCGGACGGAACAGGGCGGCGCTATTCAAATACCGGTCGCCATCCCGCGTGACGCAGCCCGTGAGCAGGTGGAGGCGGTTCGCCGTGGACAATTCCTGCAGTTCCGAAAAGCAGGCTTCGGCCTGATGAAAGTCAATCCCAGCCACGGATGCGGTCTTGACCGGCGGATAGCCCGTCAGCGCGCACTCAGAAAACACCAGCAGGTCCGCAGATTCAGCCGCGGCAAGGGCGACAGCCTTCCGCATGGCCTGCATATTCTCCTCGATGCGCCCCGTCACAGCAAACTGATACGCGCCAATTTTCATCCGGACACAACCTTTCAAGGTACGTCTTCATAATCCGAAGTCACCGGGCGTTCCCCGCGCGTCTTTGTTATCGGTCGAGCTTTTTAAGGAGCGCTTGCAGCTTGACGGCCTTCAGCCCCGTATACTGCGCGTCGCATCCGGCGAGCGCGCCCGTGGCGCAGATGCCCACCGCCTTCATGCCGCCCGCCTTCGCCGCGTCGATGCCCGCCTGCGCGTCCTCGAACACCGCGCACTCCGAAGGGGGCAGGCCCAGCATTTTGGCTGCGATCAAAAACACCTCCGGGTCGGGTTTGGCGCGGGTGACCACCGTGCCGTCAGACACCGTGTCAAACAGTGGCGTAAGACCTGTGCGCACAAGAACCAGCGCACAATTCTTGCTGGCGGAACCGATGGCGCACTTAAGGCCTGTCGCCCGGCACTCTTTCACAAATTCCACCGCGCCGGGCAGCACATCCTCCGGCGTCATCCGCTCCACATATTCCACGTACCAGCTGTTTTTCTGGTCGGTCAGCGTCTGAAACGCCTGCGGCGAGAGTTCCGCGCCTGTCCACTGGCAAAGAAGGTTCATACAGGCGACGCGGTTGACGCCCTTGAACTGCTCGTTGAGTTCGGGTGTCAGTTCGAAGTCGAACGCCTCTTGCGCCAAACGCTTCCAGGCCAGGTAGTGGAAGCGCGCTGTGTCCACCAGCACGCCGTCCAAATCAAAAATGAAGCCCTTCAACGCGCTCATTTGGCCTTCTCCAACCCGCGGGCGGCCTCGCCGTCCAGCAGGATCTTCTCGTCGTACAGCTTGAGCTCCACAGGCTCACCGTTTACTAGATTCAGTCGGACGCCGTTTTTCGCCACAGTTATCTCGATCACCCGGCCCCGGTAGCGCAGCTTGAAGCCGTAGCTCGTCCACTCCGGCGGCAGCACGGGTTTAAAGGACAGCCCCTCCACCGTGCGCATGCCGGCGAAGCCCCGGGAGATCGCCAGATAACTGCCCGCCATCGAGGTGATGTGGCAGCCGTCCCCGGTATCGTTGTTGAGGTTGTCCAGATCCAGCCGGGCGGTGCGGTGGTACATCTCCACCGCCTTGTCGATGTAGCCGACCTCGGCGGCCAGGATCGCGTGCACGCAGGGTGACAGGCTGGATTCGTGCACGGTCATCGGCTCGTAGAAGTCGAAATTGCGCTTCTTGGTGTCCAGATCGTACAGGTGCCCCAGCGCGTACAGCCCCTGCAGCGTGTCCGCCTGCTTGATGAAGCAGGAGCGCAGGATCCTGTCCCAGGACCAGTGCTGGTTGATGGGCCGATCCGCGGGGTCGATGGACGAGGCGGGACGCAAATCCTTGTCCAGGAACGTGTCGTGGGCGACGAACACGCCCAGGTCTTGATCCTCCGGCAGGTAGAGCCCGGACGCGATCTTTTCGAAGTTCTTGAGCTCCGCTTGGGTCAGATTCAGCTCCGACCAGCGGGATTTCACGGTCTTCGCCGTCTCGCAGGCGTAGCTTAGGCACCAGGCGGCCATGCGGTTGGTGTACCAGTTGTTGTTCACGTTGTTCTCGTACTCGTTGGGGCCGGTGACGCCATGGATCATGTACTTGCCTGCGCGCTTGGAAAAATGCACGCGGGACGCCCAGAAGCGCGCGATGGCCAGGATTACGTCGAATCCGTAGTTTTTCAAGTATTCCTTATCGCCGGTGTACGTCTCGTACTGGAAGATCGCGTGGGCGATGGCGGCGTTTCGATGGAGCTCCTCGAAGGTGATCTCCCACTCGTTGTGGCACTCGATGCCGTTGAAGGTGACCATCGGGTACAGCGCGCCCTCAAGACCCTGCTCCCTGGCGTTGTGGAACGCGCCCGGGAGCTGCTTGTAACGGTAGATCAACAGGTTCTTCGCCACTTCCTCAGGCGCGATGGACAAATACATCGGCAGACAGTAGGCCTCGGTATCCCAGTAGGTGGCGCCGCCGTACTTTTCGCCGGTGAAGCCTTTGGGGCCGATGTTGAGCCGCGCATCGGAGCCGTCGTAGGTGCAGAACAGCTGGAAGATGTTGAAGCGGATGCCCTGCTGCGCCGCGTCGTCCCCGGTGATTGTAACGTCCGCGCCGTCCCAGCGCTCGCGCCAGGCGGCGGCGTGCTCCTTGTACAATTGCGGATAGCCCTTGGCCCGGGCGGCGGTCAGCGCGGCCAGCGCCTTCTTTTTAAGCTCCGGCTCCTCATAGTCGCGGGTGGTCACCACAGCCACCAGCTTTTCCAGTTCCGCGCTGCGGCCGGTCAGTACGCGCTTGGAGAGCCGCGCGCCCGCAAAGCCGGGTTTGATCTCCCACTTGGTGACGGTCGCGCCCGTATATTGCGTATGCATTGCGGCGCAGGCGGTAAACCTGGGCACGCCGAAGGGGTTTTCGCGGGTCTTGACGGTCACGTAGCCGCAGTCCTCCGCCTGGCCCTGATCCAGCATCTCCCAGAACAGTTCTTCGTAGTTGGCGTCCTCGTTGCGCACGTTGCCGTCCAGGTAGGCGGTCATCGCAACGTCTGCGGAGAACGACGGCGTCAACCGGTAGCGGACGGCCAGGATTCGGCGGTCGACGATCGACAAAAACCGCTCGCACTCCAGGCGGAGTTCGCCCCTCGGGTGTTTCAGGACCACGCGGCGGCGAAGCGCGCCGGATTCCATGTCCAGTTCCCGCTCAAAGTCCAGGACGGGCAATTTTGCAAGGTCGATTTCCACGCCGTCCACCGTCACGTCGATGCCGGCCATGTTGATGGCGTTGATGACCTTGCCGAAATACTTCGGATAGCCGTTCTTCCACCAGCCAACGCGGGTCTTGTCCGGGAACCAGACGCCGCCAAGGTACGTGCCCCGGTGGCTGTCCCCCGAATATTTCTCCTCAAAGTTGCCGCGCATGCCCATCGAGCCGTTGCCGATGGAGGTCAGCGATTCCGACAGGCGCATTTTGTCCGGATGAAATCCGCGCTCGATCAGTTTCCAGGGATCGATTTCAAAAAGCGGCATAAGCGCCCTCCTCTTTTGTCTGTTTCCGGATTTTACCGTATTTTATCACGTTCCCGTAATTTCTTCAACCGCCGCAGCGGGGCGTCGACGTCCGTCTCTTCGTTGTACCAGCCGGAGGAGCGCACAGCGCCTGCGGATAGCTTTCCAGCAAGATAGATCACTTGCGCAATCGTTCTCCTCATGGTAGAATAACGAAGCCTACATTTAGTACATCATAGGGGATCGGCTGTATTCAAGAAGAACTGACCGGTGATCTTTACGCTTAAAAGGAGGCCAAATCGATGGACCTTATAGAAATCGACGCCCGCGGCCGGGCCTGTCCCGAGCCGGTGGTTATGACCAAGAGCGCGGTGGAGCAGCACCCGGAGGGCGTCTCCGTGCTGGTGGACAACATCTGCGCGGTGGAGAACATCGCACGCTTCGCGAAAAATTCCGGTTATACGGTGCAAAAGTCGCAGGACGGGCCGGACTATCGACTGGACCTGACCAAACAATGACCCGCCTCGTCGACACGTTTCACATCCACTTCGCCACGCGGTGCACCTTCCACAAGATGACCGGCGCGGGCGTCAAATCAACGCGCGCGCAGTTTTCGTGCGCGCTCTCATCCAACTGCAGAACCTGCGTAAAGGACGCCTTATTCGGTGCGCGCCGGGCGTTCATGTACCGGGACTGCCAGCGGTTGGCCGTCGAGCGGGCGGAGGACGTCTGCGGACAGGTGGCGGCATGCTGACGCTCTCGGAAGCGCTGGGCATCCCCTGCGGCGTCACCGCGTTTGTCGGAGGCGGCGGCAAGACGACGGCCATCGCGCGCCTGGCGCGAGAATTGTCCACACAGGGCCGCGTTCTGATCGCCACCACCACCCGAATCTACCCACCGGATTTTCCCGTGCTGATCGACCCGAACGCCGGGGAATTGCGTGCGGCGTTCAAAGGGCATTCCATCGTAGTAATCGGAAGCGTCCAGGGACCGAAGCTTGGTCCGCCGGAGAACCTCGCCGCGCTGTGCGCGCTGAGCGATTACGCGCTGATCGAGGCCGACGGTGCGCACGGTCTGCCGCTGAAGGCGCCCGCCGCCCATGAGCCTATGATCTCGGAGAACGCTCAAATGGTGGTGGCGGTGGCGGGCGTCGACGGCATCGGGCGGCCCATTTCATCCGTCCACCGGCCGGAGCTTTACGCCGCGTTGGTTGGGAAACCGCTGGACGCACCGGTCACGCCCGAGGACGTGGCGCAAGTGCTCTGCCATCCGGAAGGACAGAAAAAAAATGTACACTGCCCCTGGCGGGCGCTGCTCAACAAGGCAGATAGCGCCGAGCAGCAGGAATTGGCGCGGGCCTGCGCGCGGGGGATTCCCGGCGGCGCGGTGATCGCCTCGCTCCTTTCCGAACCGATCTTCATCGAACAATGGAGGAATGGCGCATGCGCATCCTGATCAAGGGCGCGGGAGACCTTGCCACGGGCGTCGCAGTGCGATTGCGCCGGGCGGGTTTTGACATCGCGATGACCGACCTTCCCCACCCCACCGCCGTCCGGCGCACGGTCAGCTTCTGCGAGGCGATCCCAGAGGGCGAAGCGGCGGTGGAAGGGATTCGCGCGCGGCGCGCGGAAGGCCTCGATATGGCGCTCTCCATCATGGCGGAGGGCGACGTCGCGGTGCTGGCCGATCCGGAGGCGCGTTGCCTGGCGGCACTAACGCCCGTTGCGCTGGTGGACGCGATTCTGGCCAAGCGAAACACAGGCACGACCATCCAGGATGCGCCTGTCGTGGTGGCGCTGGGGCCCGGCTTTACGGCGGGCGTCGACTGCCACGCGGTGGTGGAGACCATGCGCGGACACGACCTGGGCCGCGTGCTGACCAGCGGCGCCGCCCGGCCCAACACCGGCATTCCCGGCGAGATCGGCGGCTTTACGGTGGAGCGGCTGCTCCGCGCACCTGCAGACGGGTTCTTTCAGCCGCTGGCCTCCATCGGCGACGTGGTTCAGGCGGGCGACGTGGTGGCGTTCGTTTCCGGCCTCCCGCTCAAGGCGCAGATCTCCGGCGTGGTGCGCGGGCTGCTCCGGGAGGGCACACCGGTGCACACTGACATGAAGAGCGGCGACATCGACCCCCGTTGTGAAGTCCAACACTGTTTTTCGGTTTCCGACAAGGCGCGCGCCATCGGCGGCGGCGTACTGGAGGCCGTTCTGATGCTGGGAGGGATCCTTGATGGAAAATGATGTGAAGCTGACCAAGCTGGCCAAGTGCGCGGGCTGCGGCGCGAAGGTGGGCGCGGGCGTATTGAGCAAGTTGCTGGGTGGCCTGAAGACGGTCCAGGATGAAAACCTGCTGGTTGGCTACGACAAGAGCGACGACGCCTCCGTTTACCGCGTGTCGGATGAGCTGGCGCTGGTCAACACCGTGGACTTCTTCCCGCCCATTGTGGACGATCCATACACCTTCGGCCGAATCGCCGCCACCAACGCGCTGTCGGACGTCTACGCAATGGGCGGCGAGCCGAAGCTCGCCCAGAACATCTTGGGCATTCCCCAGGAAATGCCGGGAGACGCGGTCAGGGAGATCCTGCGCGGCGGCTACGACGCGGCATACGAGGCGGGCGCGATCATTACCGGGGGGCATAGCATCCTGCTAACCGAGCCGGTGTACGGCCTGGCGGTGACCGGCTTCGTACGACCCGACCGGATGCTGGCAAACTGCGGCGCGCTCCCGGGCGATGTACTGATCCTGACCAAACCGCTGGGTATTGGCATCGTGATGACGGGCCAGAAGGCGGGCCTCGCCTCTAGTCAGGCGGTTCAAAGGGCGATCGAACTGATGACCACCCTCAACCGCGCCGCCCGCGACCAGATGGTGCGCTTTCGCGTCCACGCCTGCACCGATGTGACCGGCTTTTCGCTGATGGGCCATGCGCTGGAGATGGCGCAGGGCTCCGGGCTGACGCTTTCAATCAACGCGGGCGCGATCGACCTGATGCCTGAGGCGCTGGAGCTTGCCCGTATGGGCATCCTGCCCGAGGGCATGTACCGGAACCGAAATTTCGCCGAGCCCCACGTCTCTTCCTCTGGTGTCCCGCTGGAAGTGATGGATGTGCTGTTCGACCCGCAGACCTCCGGGGGGCTTTTGATCTCGGTCGATCCCGCGGACGCGGACGCACTGCGCAGCGCGCTGAACGGCAATGTGCCCTCCGCGCAGAGGATCGGCCGGGCGGTCGAAAAGCGGGATTCCTGGATTGAGGTTCATCCGTAGGCGAAGCCTGAAGTCTACGATCTGTGTACATGCAAAAACCGGCGGGCCGTGCGGGTCCGCCGGTTTCTTATGTTCCATTGCACTTGTCAGCGCAGTTGAGAACGTCGCTTGATCATTTCTGCCGCGATGCTGACCGCGATCTCCTCCGGCGTCTCCGCGCCGATCGCAAGGCCGATGGGCGCGTAAACCCGTGCCACGTCGTCCCAGGCAAAGCCGTCGGCAGCCAGACGGTCCTTTGTGGCCGCTACTTTGGCGCGGCTGCCGATCATGCCGATGTAGAAGGCCTGGGTTCTCAAAACCTGCCGGAGCACCTCGTAGTCCTTTTGGTGGCCGCGGGTCACGATGACCACGTAGTCCTCGGGAATGATTTCAAACTCGTTCAGGAAGTCGTCCATCCGGCACAGCTTCACCCCGGATGCGGCGGGAAACCGCTCGGGGTCCGCAAACTCCTCCCGGTCTTCAAAGACGAACACCGGGAAGCCGATGCTGTTCAGGATGGGCACCAGCGCGCGGGACACATGCCCGCCGCCGAAAACCAGCGCGCGCCCGGCCCGAACCACCGGATCGACAAAGCGCGGCTGCTCGCCTTCCGCGTAGACCGGCATCGCGCCGCGCGGCGGCTCCGGCTCCATCGCGTCGCCCAGTTCCAGCTTGTCCTTGCCGTACAGCGCCATCCGGACCGATCCGTCCTCGCGCAGTTCCTGAGCCAGCCAGCGGGGCACCCGCTCGTCCCGCGCCGTCAGGATGTCCTGGAAGATGGAGACCGCCTTGGCGCTGCCCTTCGGGAGCGGATTGAACAACAGCGTCACGTCGCCGCCGCAGATCATGCCCAGACCCGCCGCATCGTCTCGGGACAGGTTGTAACGCCGGATCTCCCCAGCGCAGTCCATGAGCTCCTGCGCGCGCTTCTTTGCTTCGTTCTCCACCGCGCCGCCGCCCACGGTGCCCTCCGCGCTGCCGTCCTCAAAGACCGCCGTCAGCGCGCCCGCGTGCCGGGGCGCGGAGCCTTTGGATTCCACCACCGTGACCAGCGTCACCGGTTCTCCGGCTTTGAGCCTTTCGATGATCGCCTGGTAGACCGCCCGCATGTCGGCCACCCCTTCCGACTTTTTGAAAAACCCCGGCTTTCGCCGGGGCGCTTCGTTTTATGGCAATGGAAACTAGCTCTTCTCCGGCTCCTCGGGCGCGGGCTTGGCCATCGGGACGTTTTCAAAGTCCATTGGCACGCCGGTGACCTTGGCGCCGCAGTGCGGGCAGATCAGAAGCCTTTCGCCGTCGTTGCCGGCGTCGACGCAGAACATGCCACCGCAATCCGGGCACAGGCAACCCACGTACATGGCGCAGTCGTCCGATTCATCGGAATCGTCCTCCTCGCCCTCTTCGTCCTCCTCCGCCTGGTCGTCGACGAAGGTGAAATCGCCCTCTTCGTCGTCTTCCTCTTCGCCCGCCTCCGGCTCGTCCTCGTCAAATTCGAAGCCGTCCTCGTCCTCATCTTCTTCGCCCTCGCACTGGAGCTCCAGCTCCTCGAGGTCGTCATCGATGCACTCCACGTAGTCGTTGAGTTCCTGATAGGCTTCCTGAAGCTCGTCCAGCTGCTTGGCGGCCTCGCTCAGCACATCGATCATCTGCACGATCAGCTTCCCCTCGCCGGACGAAGCGTCGATCTTCATGCCCTCGGCCAATCCCTTCAGATAGGAAACCTTCTCACCCAGATTGCTCATGCTTTCGCCCCCTCGATGCTATTGCCCTGCAAGACCCTAAAATTACGCGCGCTCCATGTACTCGCCGTTGCGGGTGTCGATGCGCAGCACGTCGCCAATTTCGACAAACAGCGGCACCTGCAGCGTGTAGCCGGTTTCGACGGTGGCGGCCTTGTAGGTGCCGGTGGCCGTGTCGCCACGGAAGCCGGGCTCGGTCTCGGTGACCTTGAGCTCGACGAAGTTGGGCGCCGCCACAGAGAATGCCGCGCCCTTGAAGAAGCGCACGGTGACCTTGGTCTCTTCCTTGACGAACGGAATCGCGTCCTCCACCTGCTCGTGGGTCAAGCCGATCTGCTCAAAGGATTCGGTATCCATGAAATAGTATAGGTCGCCATCGCCGTAAAGATACTGCATCTCTTTGGTTTCGATGATCGCCTTGGGCATCTTGTCAGTGGGGTTGAAGGTGCGCTCCAGCACGGAGCCGGTCATGATGTTTTTGATCCTGGTGCGCACAAACGCCGCGCCCTTGCCAGGCTTGACGTGCTGAAAGTCGACGATGATCCATACGCCGTTGTCAAATTCTACCGTGAGGCCCTTCTTGAAATCGCCAGCCGTAATCATAATATTCCTCCTTAAGATAAATCACAAAACTATAGAACGATCAAATGCTTAGGCGCAATGATCAGGTTCTCGTAGCCTTCCTCCGTAACAATCACGCTGTCCTCAATGCGGCAACCACCCACGCCCGGCAGGTACACGCCCGGCTCCACGGTCATCACATGGCCCGCTTCCAGCGCATCCTCCGATCGGGCGCTGAACTGCGGCTGCTCGTGGATGAACAGGCCCACCGAATGGCCCAGCCCATGCCCGAATGCGCCGGGATAGCGCGCATCCAGGTAGTCCCGGGCGGTTTTGTCCACCTCGCGGCAGAGCGCACCCGCATGGATTGCGTCCAGCGCCATCCGCTGCGCGGTCAGTACCGCTTCGTACACCTTCTGCAACTCCTCCGAGACCTTCCCGATGGCCACGGTGCGCGTCATGTCGGTCTTGTAGCCGTTCACCTGCGCGCCGAAGTCCAGCGTCAGAAGTTCTCCTTCTTCCAATACGTGCTCCGACGGCACCGCGTGGGGCAGCGATCCGTTGACGCCCGCGCAGGCGATGGTGGAGAACGCCTCCCGCTCGCTGCCAAGGCGCAGCATGTGGTTGTTCAGCTCGATGGCGACCTCTTTTTCGGTCATGCCGGCCTTTATGACTTCGAGCATCTCGTCAAACGCCTGGCAGGCGATCTTCGATGCCTTGCGGATGCAGGCGAGTTCGTCCGCATCCTTGATCCGTCGAAGCTTCTCCGGGATGCCGGAGAGCGCCGGATAGTCCACGCCTTTTGGCAGCTTGTCGAACTGGTCCAGCGTGACCAGGTTGCGCTCGATGGCGACCGCCTTGAGCGACCTTTCCTCGATCAGCGCCTTTAGCGCGTCTTCAACCTTGAGATCCCCGCTGGTCCTGACAACCGGGATGCCCGGCGACTCCCGCGCCGCCTGTTCGATGTAGCGGAAGTCGGTCAGGATGACACAGCCATCCCTGGCCACAAACAGCGAGCCCTCGCCCGCAAAGCCCGTAATGTACCGGAAGTTCTCCGGAGACAAGATCCACGCGGCCTCGAGGCCCTTTTCCGCCATGGCGTCGATTAGTTTTTGCGTACGGTTCAAGGGAACACCTCTCCTGCCAGTTCCACGCCACTGGGGCGCAGCGCGCCTTCTGGCCCTACGCCAGCATAGCGCATCTTTCCACTCTTTGTATCATACCATAAGCCTGTGCCGATTTCCAGCGAAATTTGCGCGAAATGCGCCAAAAACAAGGGCTACCGCACGGGCAGCCCTTGTTTTTTCGATGAATTTACTTGTAGCTCTCCTCGATGGCGACCGCGACCGCGACGGAAGCGCCGACCATGGGGTTGTTGCCCATGCCGATCAGGCCCATCATTTCCACGTGCGCAGGCACGGAAGAGGAGCCCGCGAACTGCGCGTCGGAGTGCATGCGGCCCATGGTGTCGGTCATGCCGTAGGAGGCGGGTCCGGCGGCCATGTTGTCCGGGTGAAGCGTACGGCCCGTGCCGCCGCCGGAGGCCACGGAGAAGTACTTCTTGCCCTTCTCGATGCACTCTTTTTTGTAGGTTCCGGCCACCGGGTGCTGGAAGCGGGTGGGGTTGGTGGAGTTGCCGGTGATGGAAACGTCCACGTCCTCATGGTGCATAATGGCAACGCCTTCGCGGACGTCGTCCGCGCCGTAGCAGCGCACCTTGGCCTTGTCGCCGGTGGAGTACGCCTTTTCCTTTTCGATCTTGAGCTCGCCGGTGTAGTAGTCGTACTGGGTCTTCACATAGGTGAAGCCGTTGATACGGCTGATGATCATGGCGGCGTCCTTGCCCAGGCCGTTCAGGATCACGCGCAGGGGCTCTTTGCGAACCTTGTTGGCGGTGCGGGCGATGCCGATGGCGCCCTCGGCGGCGGCGAAGGACTCGTGGCCCGCCAGGAAGCAGAAGCACTTGGTGTTTTCACGCAGCAGCATCGCGGCCAGGTTGCCGTGGCCCAGGCCCACCTGGCGCTGGTCGGCGACGGAGCCGGGGATGCAGAAAGCCTGCAGGCCCTCGCCGATGGCCTCGGCGGCTTCGGCAG
>JAEVZE010000262.1 GCA_023392395.1 Bacillota bacterium | reverse complement strand
TCCTTCAAGTGGGGCATTCCGGTGGACTTCGACCCCCGGCACGTGATCTACGTGTGGATCGACGCGCTGTCCAACTACATCACAGCGCTGGGCTACAATTCGGAGGACGATTCGCTCTTCCAGAAGTACTGGCCCTGCGACGTGCACCTGATGGGCAAGGACATCATCCGCTTCCATACGATTTATTGGCCGATCATGCTGCACGCGCTGGGGCTGTCGCTGCCCAAGCAGGTGTTCGCCCACGGCTGGCTCATGTTCGGGGCCGACAAGATGAGTAAGTCCAAGGGCAACGTGGTCTACCCGCTGCCGCTGGTGGACCGCTTCGGCGCGGACGCGCTCAGGTACTACCTCCTGCGCGAGATGCCCTTTGGCTCGGACGGCAACTGTACGCTGGAAACCATCCTGACCCGCATGAACGCCGACCTCGCCAACGACCTGGGCAACCTCGTCTCCCGCACCGTGGCGATGATCGAGAAGTACTTTGACGGCGTGGTACCCCAGCCGGGCGCGGAAACCGAGCTGGAAGAAGCGCTCCGCGAAAAGTTCCTTTCGCTGCCCGGAACCTACGCCCAGCACATGAACGAACTGCAGTTCTCGGTGGCGCTGTCCGACGTGTGGAAGCTGGTGGGCGACCTCAACCGCTACATCGACCAGACCACCCCGTGGATCTTGGGCAAGACCGAGGAGGGCAAGGAGCGGCTGAAAACGGTGCTCTACACGCTGGCCGAGTGCGTGCGCGGCGTGGCGATCCTGATTGAGGCCGCCATGCCCAAGACGCCGGAGCGCATCTTTGAGCAACTGGGCGTGACCGATCCCGAACTCAAAACCTGGGACAGCCTGTCCGAATTCGGAAAGCTGAAACCGGGCACCGTAGTGAAGAAGGGCGAGGCGCTGTTCCCGCGCATCGACGTGGCCAAGGAGATGGCGGAGCTCGCCCCGAAGAAGGAGGAGCCCAAGCCCGAGCCCGCGCCGGAACCGGCCAAGGCGGAGCAAGCAAAGCCCGCACCCAAGGCCGAAGCCCACGCGCCGGAAGCGCCTGCCGAGATCACCATCGACGACTTCCTGAAGGTCGCGCTTCGTACCGCGAAGGTGTTGGCCTGCGAGAAGGTGCAGGGCAGTGACAAGCTTTTAAAGTCCACTTTGGAAGTGGGGAGCGAGACCCGCACGGTGCTCAGCGGCATCGCGCAGTACTATAGCCCTGAGGAGATGGTCGGGAAGACCGTCGTGCTGGTTTCGAATCTCGCGCCCCGCAAAATGCGCGGCGTCATGAGCCAGGGCATGCTGCTGTGCGCCGCGGACGAGAACGGCAAATTGAAACTTGCGACCATCGAGGGCGGCTTTGCAAGCGGCATGGAGATTCGCTGATGAACCTGTTTGATACCCACTGCCACCTGACCGACGAGCGGTTCCAGGAGGACTTCGATCAGGTGCTCGAACGAATGAAGGAGAACGGCGTAAACCTTGCGGTGTTGATCGGCGAGGCGTCGGACGATACGGATGCGCCCGAGGCGCTGAAATTGTGCGAGGCGCACGAGAACTTCTACGCCGCCGTCGGCGTGCACCCGCACACCGCGTCCGACTGGGACGAGGGACGCGCCAAAGCGCTGGAAGGCTTTCTGAAGCACCCGAAGGTCGTGTGCCTGGGCGAGATCGGGCTGGACTACCACTACGACCTGTCGCCCCGGGAAAAGCAGTTGGAAGCCTTCGAGGCGCAGCTGGACATGGCGCTGGCGTTTGACAAGCCCGTGGCGCTGCACATCCGCGAGGCCCATGGCGAGGCCACGGACATCCTGCGCGCCCGATCCCGAGCGGGGAAACTGCCCAGCTGTCTTTTGCACTGCTATTCCGGCAGTTGGGAGAGCGCGAAAACGTACCTCTCGATGGGGTGTTATGTTTCCCTCTCCGGCTCGGTCACGTTCAAGAATGCGCCAAAACTCCACGAGGTGGCGGTGAACGCGCCGCTGGACAGGCTCCTGATCGAGACCGACTGCCCATACCTGGCGCCGGAACCCATGCGCGGAAGGCGCAACGAGCCCTCGTTCGTGGCCCACACCGCCCGCCGGGTGGCCGAGCTACGCGGCATGGACCCGGAGGCGCTGGCCGAGGCGACGACCGCCAACGGAAAGCGGTTCTTCAGAATCGCTGGTTGAAACCAACGGCGAACCCCCGTCCGTTCCTCCAGGGGGTTCGGAGGCCGCAGACCCCGATGGATTGAAGGCAGCCGGAGGGCGGCATGTACGGCCGGAGGCTGCATACCTTGTCACATGCAGGCCCAGCCGTAAGCCGCAAGGCTTACAGGGCCTGCATTTCCCGCGAAAAAAGTATCTTTTTTCGCGGGAATATTTGAATCCCTTCCCAGAACGTGCTACAATACTTGAAAGCACGGCTTTGGGAAGGGCTTTTTGCGCCCGCCCGGCCGATCTCATCCGTTCGGAGGGAATACGATGTCACGCACGAAGGCGGAAGTCCTGGAGCTCCTCAACGCGCCGGAGCGGCTGAAAAACCTGGAAATGCTGGTTCATGAGGTCAAACAGGGCAAACTCCCCACGCCGGTCACCGGCCGGGACGTGAACAACCACATCCATACCCAGTATTCGTTCTCGCCCTATTCGCCCACGGCGGCGGCGTGGTTTGCCTGGCAGGCGGGGCTCTGCACCGCCGGCATCATTGATCACGACTCTGTCGCCGGCGCTAAAGAGTTCCTCAAGGCCTGCAAGATCGTGGGCATCGCGGGCACCATCGGCGTCGAGTGCCGCGTGAGCCTTTCCGGCACGCCCTTTGCGGAGAAAAAGGTCAACAACCCCGACCAGGCGGGCGTCATCTACACCACCGTCCACGGCATTCCTCATGACAAAATCGGCGAGGTGGACGCCTTCTTCGCGCCCTACCGGGAGAAGCGAAACGTCCGCAACCGCAAGATGGTCGAAGGCGTCAACCGCCTGATGGCCCCCTACGGCCTCACCATTGACTTTGACCGGGATGTGCTGCCGCTGTCCCGCTACCCGGAGGGCGGCGGCGTCACCGAGCGCCACATCGCCTGCGCGCTGGCAAACCGCATGCTGGAAGCTTTCGGCCCCGGCGAGGCGCTGGCCGGATTCATCAAAAACACCCTCAAGCTGCCGCTGCCCGGCAAGGTCGAAGGCTATCTCACCCAGCCGGAGAACCCCGACCGGATGTACGACCTGCTGGGCTGGATCAAGGCGGAGCTGATTTCGAAGTTCTACATCGACGCCACCGACGAGTGCCCGACGGTTTCCGAAGTGCTGACCCTGTCCGAGCGCGTGGGCGCCATCTCCGCCTACCCGTACTTGGGCGACGTGGGCGATTCAGTCACCGGCGACAAGCGCGCCCAGAAGTTTGAGGACGACTTCTTGGCCGAGCTCATGGACTTCCTGAAGGGAGCGGGCTACCGGGGCGTCACATACATGCCCTCCCGCAACACCCGCGCCCAGCTGGACCGGCTGCGCGCGCTGGCCGAGGGCCGCGCCTTCTTTGAGATCAGCGGCGAGGACATCAACTCCCCCCGCCAGTCCTTCGTGTGCATGGCCCAGCGGGACCCGGCGTTTGACCACCTGTACGATTCCACCTGGGCGCTGATTGCCCACGAAAACCTGGCGACGAAGGACCCCGCGGAAGGATTCTTTGCCGAAAAGGCCGTCGCCAAGTACCCGGACATCGCAATGCGCACCCGCGCCTTCGCCGAAATCGCGCTGAACGCCCACGCGCTGGGGGAATACTGATGCCCCACATTTGCGGCGATCGGGTCATGCTCCGGGATTTCCGCCAGGAGGACATCTCCGGCATGCGCTCCTGGTGCAACGACCCTTCCATCACAAAGTTTTTGGGCGGCCGCTACACCGCTCCCATCCCCTGGGAGCAGACCGAGGCGGAACTCAATCGCTTCTTAAACGGCGACGCGGGCGGCTACAACTTGGTGGTGGCCGACCGGGAGACGGGAAAGTACTTGGGCCAGGTGGCGCTGTTCATGATCGATCACCTGTCCCGGAAGGCGGAGCTGGCCATCGTGCTGGCCCCGGACAGCCTGGAAAAGGGCTATGGCGGCGAGGCGCTGAGGCTGCTGCTCGCCTTTGGCTTTGGGCAGGTCAACCTGAACCGCATCTGGCTGACGGTGAACAGTAACAACCACCGCGCCATCCATGTCTACGAAAAGGCGGGCTTTAGGCGGGAGGGCGTCCTCAGGCAAGACCGCTACATCGACGGGCACTATGAGGACGTTGTCCTCATGTCCATCCTGCGGGAGGAGTACTACCATGTATGAGGGCAAGCTGGTCCGGCTGCGCGAAATGCGGGCGGGGGACGCGGAAAAGTACGTCGTCTGGATGAACGTTCCCGACACCGCCGACAAGCTGTCCGGCGGCGCGATGCCGCTCACCCTGGAGCAGGAGAAGGAGTGGATCGCGAAAAACGCGGGGCGACAGGATGACTGCTGCCATTTCGCGGTGGAAACGCTGGACGGGACGTTGATCGGCTCCTGCAGCTACCACATGCTGGACTGGAAGAACCGCAAGTGCATGATCGGCTGGCAGATCGGCAATTCCGAGATGCGCGGCAAGGGCTACGGCACCGACATGATCGAGACGCTTTTAAAAGTCTGCTTTGAGGTGCTGGGGCTTCGCAAGGTCTCGCTGGACGTCTTCGAATTCAACGAGGCGATCCATTTGTACGAGCGGCTGGGCTTCACGTTGGAAGGCGTGTTCCGCAAGGAGAAATTCGTCCGCGGCAAGTGGTGGGACGGGCGGCGCTACGGCCTGTTCAAGACCGAGTGGGCCGCGCAGCGCGGCATTTCATTGGATCAGGATGGGGAGTAAGCATGGACTGGATTGAACTGACGGTCTTGACCACCACCCAGGGCTCGGACATCGTGTCCGCGCAATTGATCGAGGCGGGCTCCGCCGGTACGGTCATCGAGGACCGGAACGACATTCAGGCGAACCAGCGGCCCGAGGGCACCTGGGACATCCTGGACGAGTCCATCGCGCTCAAAATGAGCGAGGACGTGAAGGTCACGGGCTATTATCCTGCAGACGAGCGGGCCGCGGACGCGGTGGCGGACGTGCGCGCGCGCCTGGAAGCCCTGAAAGGCATGGCTCTGGGCATCGAGTTGGGAAAGCTTGAAATCCTCTCCGCCCGGGTGGACGAGGAGGACTGGGCCGAGTACTGGAAGGCCGCCTTCAAGCCCTTCAAGATCGGGGAAAGGCTGGCCATTCGGCCAAGCTGGACACAGTATGATGCGCAGCCAGGCGACCTTGTGATCGAACTGGACCCGGGCATGGCGTTTGGCACCGGTACCCACGAGACCACGGCGCTGTGTGCCGGATGGCTGGAGGAGCTCGTAAAGCCCGGCGTCAAGGCGATTGACCTGGGCACTGGCACGGGCATTTTGGCCATCGCCGCGGCGCTTCTGGGCGCCAAGGACGTGCTGGCCACCGACATCGACCCGGTGGCGGTGCGCGTCGCGCAGGAGAACATCAAGATCAACCGCGTGGACGGCGCCGTCCGCGCCAAAGAGGCGGACGTTTTGAAGGGCATCGGCGAGACGGCGGACCTGGTGATCGCCAACATCATCACCGACGTGATCCTTTTGATCGCGCCCGCTGTGTACCAGCATGTGAACGCGGGCGGAGACTTTTTGTGCTCCGGCATTTCGACAAACCGCGGGGACGAGATTGAGCTGGCGCTCAGGAACGCCGGGTTTACCGACATCCGCCGCCGCGAAAGGGGCGAGTGGGCGGCGTTCGCCGCGAAAAAGCCGTGCGCCGTTTCCTGATCGAATCCGGCGCGCCGGGGGACACTGTGCGCCTGCCGGACGGAGAGGCGGCCCACGCCCGCCGCGTGCTCCGGGTGAAGCCGGGCGATCAGGCGGTCCTGATCGACGAGCGCGGCGCGTTGTTCGAGGCGGAATTCCTCGAGGTGGGGGAGCAGGTGACCGCGAAACTTCTGTCGCAGTTGCCGGGCACGCGGCCCCCGGTTTTGCTGACGCTGTATCAGGGCCTGCCCAAGTTCGACAAGCTGGAGTTCATTGTCCAGAAGGCGGCGGAACTGGGCGCGGCGAGGGTGGTGCCGGTCAAAATGGCGCGCAGCGTCGTCAAGCTTACGATCGATGAAGGAAAGAAAAAGCAGGAGCGGTTGGACAAGATCGCCCGCGAGGCGATGAAGCAGTGCGGTCGAGCCGATGCGCTTGAAATCCTGGAGCCGGTGAAATTTTCAGACGCGCTGGCCATGTTCCGCGCCGAAAGTGCGATGCTGATGCCCTGGGAGGAGGCGCGGGGGCTGCACCTTGGCGACGCCCATGCGCAGAATCCGAACGCGGCCAGCGTTGGAATCTTGATCGGTCCGGAGGGCGGCATATCGCCCGAGGAAGCCGCATGCGCCTGCGAGGCGGGCGCGATCGCCGTCACCTTGGGCCCCAGAATTCTGCGGGCCGAAACCGCCGCCGTCGCCGCGATGGCGGTGGCAATGCATCTTTGGGGGGACATATAGGCGGCCAAATCCCTTCCAGGCCTGCATGGGGAAAGGCTGCGCGAGCCGGAGATTCTCTGGAATTTTCGGGCGGCTCGCTGAATTGAGGGATTGTTTTTCCAGCCAGTGTTCGCACTGGTTGAAGAAACGCGGTTCCGGCGCACGGGTTGCCGGAAACGCCGCCGGGCCGCGCTACGGGCCAAGGCATTCTGATGAAATACGACATCGAGGGGATTTATGAAGTCGATCGCGTGCCTGACGCTGGGCTGCAAGGTGAATCAGTACGACACCGAAGCCATGCGAGAGGCCTTTGAACGCTTGGGGTACGTCAGCGTGCCCTTTGACGGCCCGGCGGACGTGTACCTGATCAACACCTGTACCGTCACCGGGACCGGCGACCAGAAGTCCATGATGCTGATCCGGCGCGCTTTCCGCGAGCACCCGGAGGCGGGCATCATCGTGGCCGGGTGTCTCGCCCAACGGGACGCTCAGCGCGTGCGGCTGCCCGGCGTCCGGCTGATCCTGGGCACCCGGGACCGCGCGCGGGTGGCGGAATTGTATGAGCGGGCGCTGAACGAAAACCAGGTGATCTGCGCCGTAGGCGCGGAGGAGGGCTGGATGTTTGAGCATTTGACCGTCCAGCGCCACGAGGGCCATACCCGCGCCGTGATGAAGATTCAAGAGGGCTGCGACAACCGCTGCGCGTATTGCGTGATCCCGTCGGTGCGGGGGCCCGTGCGCTCGATGCCGCTTGCCGAAGTCGCCGCCGAGGCCAAGGCGCTTGGCGCGGCGGGCTACAAAGAACTGGTCGTGACCGGCATCCACCTGATGAGCTACGGCCGCGACCTGGGTTTGACGCTTGTCGACGCGCTCAGGGCCATCCATGAGGCCGAAGGCGTAGAGCGCATTCGCTTGGGCTCTCTGGAACCGGTCAACGTGACGGACGAATTCGTCTCCGCGCTGCGCCAAATGCCGAAAATCTGCCCACAGTTCCACCTGTCCATGCAGTCGGGCAGCGAGGGCGTGCTGCGCCGTATGCGCAGGCGCTACAACCCCCGCCAGTACCTGGAGGCGGCACGGCGGCTGCAGGCGGCTTTCCCTGGCTGCGCGCTGACCACCGACGTGATCGCGGGCTTCCCCGGCGAAACGGACGAGGAGCACCGTGAGACGCTGGCTTTCATTGAGGAAGTGGGCTTTGCCCGCATCCACGTGTTCCCGTTCTCGCCCCGAACCGGCACCGAGGCGGCGGGCATGCCCGGTCAGGTGCCGGAAGCGGTCAAAAAAGCCCGCGCCGCTGAACTGATCGCGTTGGGCGACCGGCTGGAACAGGAATTCGTCCGGTCGCTCGTCGGCACCGCCCAGCGCGTGCTGTTTGAGGAAGAAGGGGAGGGCGGCCTCGCCGAGGGCTACACCGAAAATTATGTGCGCGTGCTCGCGCCGGGAATGCCCGGCGAGACCCGCGAAGTCGCCATCCGTTCGGCGCAGGGCACGACCGCGCTTGGCTGATGTACCCGTTAATTTCGTGGCGCACGCGGCACAGGTAAGAAATCAAAGCCATTGAGAGGGTTGGAAGGCCAAAGCTCTCAAAGTGCAACCATTTGCACCGGTCCTGCCGGTACGAATGAATTTCTCAAAAGGGCGAGCCAGCCCGCCCGGCGGGAATTTGATTCCGCTCATCCGGAATGCGCCCGGAAATTTCCGCAGAGATTTCGGCAATCCCGCATGTGGAAACGATTGCCTGGGTTAAATTATGAATAAATTGGAAATAATGGGTTGAAAAGGGGTATAGTAATGGATAACTGTCTTTTTTGCCGCATCCTTTCCGGAGAAATTCCGTCCAACAAGGTGTATGAGGACGAGCACGTGTACGCGTTCCGCGACATCCAGCCGCAGGCGCCGGTGCACATCCTGATCGTCCCGAAGAACCACATGCCGGACGTACTGGCGCTGGATGGGGAGACCGCCATCTACCTTCTGGAGGCGGCCAAGCGGATCGCCAAATCCGAGGGAATCGCGGAGACCGGCTTCCGGCTGGTCACCAACTGCGGGGAGCACGGGGCGCAGTCGGTAAAACACCTCCACCTGCACCTGCTGGGCGGCGCACAATTGGGCGGGAAGATGGCGTAATTTCCTCGATTGTGAAAATTACGGTTTTTCGGTTGACGGCTACAAGCGCCATGCGGTATAATAGGTTGTGTGGCGAACCCCATGCTACATTGGCTGACATGTCAGCATCCATGAGGGGAGGGAAAACACGATGTCAGAGGTACGCATTCGGGATAACGAGACTCTGGAGAGCGCACTGCGCCGCTTCAAGCGCATGACCGCCCGCTCCGGGATTCTGGCCGAAGCTAGGAAAAGAGAGCACTACGAAAAGCCCAGCGTCAAGCGCAAGAAGAAAGCGGAAGCCGCCCGCAAACGCAAATATTAAGCGCAGTCGCGCCTTGCGGGCTCCCAAACGCCACGTTTGGGAGCCCGATTCATTCCTTCTTTGATACCAATTCCAACTTTCATGGGCCATCGCAGCGGTTCATTTCGCGCAGGTCGGTGTCCGCTAACATAGCGCTGCTGCTCCTCGCTCCTGTTCTGGCCCTGCAATCTGCAATTCCTCGTCGCCCTGGATGCATGAAAGTTTTCCATTGGTATGGTCACGCATCATGAATTCCCTCATCGGGAGATACAATGAAATACGCACTGCTTCCCTGGCCGTATCTCAACAGCCGTTACGATGCGTCTATCCGGCCGGTGTTGATGAAGGAGCTGTCCCGGCTCGTTGAGCGCGCTGGAATCGACGCTCCCGTCACCCAAGCCAAATTCGGCGGGCTGGATTTTCTGTGTTTTGAATCGGAGCCGCTTACATCCCGCGCATTGGCGTATCTGTCCAGCCATTCCCACATGCGGCTTTTGTTTGAGGTTCGGCCGGATGGCTCTATGATGCCGCTGGTCTCGTTCAGGCCGCCGGAAGTGGGCGGAGACCTCTCTTCCATGCTCAAGTACAAGGGGAAAACCAGCGAGCTGTTTACCCGCAGCTTGATCAGCCTGGCCGCACTGGAGAGCGACTTTTCGGGCGAGATGTTCACCAGGCTCACGCTGTTTGATCCGATGTGCGGCCGCGGCACCTCGCTGTTTGAGGCGCTCAACCGGGGCTGGAACGCGGTGGGCTGTGATGTGGACGCCTCCGACGTGGAGCAAGGCTACGCCTTTCTCAAGCGCTATTTGGAATTTGGCCGCTTCAAGCACGAAGCCAAGGATTTCGCCATGACCGTGGGGAAGGGCAGCGTCAAGCGCCGCCAGATCGCGCTGGCCAAGCCTGGCGAAAAGCTGGGCAGCGAGCCACTCACGGTTTCCTTCATCGCTTCCGACCTCGAGAATGCCGCTGGGGCCTACAAGAGCGGTTCCTTCCACCTGATCGTCTGCGACTTGCCTTACGGCGTGCAGCACGGGCCGGGCGGCGACAGGACGCTGGACGCGCTTCTTCAGCGCGCGCTTCCTCCGATGCACCGGGTGCTCAAGGTGGGCGGGGCGATCGCGCTGTCGTTCAACGAGCACACGCTGAAGCGTCAACGGGTGATCGAGCGATTGGAGGGCGCGGGCTTTGCGCCCTGCGACGACGAATCCTACCGCAACCTTTCGCATTGGGTGGAGCAGGCCGTGCTGCGCGACTTCGCGCTGGCCGTGCGCCGCGCATAAATCCGCGTGAAACGCATATACTTCCGATGCATATTCTGCGCCCCGTCTGACCGGGCGCTTTGACCGATCTTTTTTATTCAAACAGATTCCGATCTGGGAGAGGAGCAACCCACCTTGGATTACCGTACATTGCACTTGAAAACCGTGCAGGAGCTCCGTGCGCTGGCCAAGACCTACGGGATCAAGATCCCGGCGGGCCTGAACAAGGCGCGCCTTGTGGATCTGGTGCTGGAGGCCGAAAAGGCGCAGCCGCCGGTATCCGAAAAGGCGCGGGCTTTGAAGCCGCTCGCGCGGCGCGCTCAAGCAGGAGCGCAGGAAACCGCTCCGACGGAAGCGCCCGCGCAGGAGCCGCCCGTTCTCCGGGAGACGCCTGAAATTGTGAGCGCCATAAAAACCTGGGATGCGCCCGAGCCGGCCCCGGCGACGCAGGAAGCGCCCGCCCCGGCAGTACCGGCGCGGGAGGATACGCCGCGCGAGACGCGCGGAAACCGTTCCGTGGGAACCCGGCGGCAGGTTCGCGCGCAGACGTCGCCTGTGCAGGAAGCGCCTGTGGCAGTAGCGCCCGTGCAGGTGCCCGTGGTAGCAGCGCCTGTGCAGGAAGCGCCTGTGGCAGCAGTGCCTGTACAGGATGCGCCTGTGCAGGAAATGCCCGTGCGGCAGACCCTTGCGGAGGTTGCGCCTACAGTTGAGCTCGAACCGCCGCGCCCCAGGAGGCCTGGCAGGCCGCCCAAAGCGGAGAAAGCGCTAGGAAGAAAGCCCAGGACCGAAGCGCAAGTTGAAGCGCAGCCGGAGCAGACCGCAATCGAAGCGCCAGCGGCCGAGGCCGCGCCCTTGGAACCTGTTCAACCGGAAACTCCGGCGGAGGTGTCCCAAGAAGCCGTCCAGCCAGAAACGCCGGCGGAAGCGTCCGGGGAGGATGTGAAAACCGGCGGCGAGGCGCAGGCAGCCCCAACGGAGGCACCCCAGGCCGGCGAACAGCAGCCCCATCACTTCATCGAGCACCGCATGCACGCGGTCGGGCAGCCGCCCCGCGTTGCGACCCGGATGCCGCTGACGCCCCGCAATCAGGCGCCGCAGATGCGCCAGCCCTACGCCGCCCCAGGCCGGGGCAGGGGCTACGACATGGCCCAGCCCGCGCGCTATCCACAGCCGAACCGGTTTGACAACACCCGCCGCTATGACGCGCCTCGGGAGGCTCCGCGCCCGGCTGTCGACGCCGCGAAGCCGGAAGCGCCCCAGCAGCCGCGCCCGCGCCGCGAGAACGCCTACACCCCGGAGCTGGGCACCACCAACCCGGCCGTACCCGAACTGATCGCCAGCGGAGAGTGCCGCGACGGCGAGGGCGTATTGGAAATCCATCCGGAGGGCTACGGCTTCCTGCGCGCCGAGAACTGCCTGCCCGGCCCCAACGACGTGTACGTATCCATCGCGCAGATCCGCCGCTTCAACCTGCGCACCGGCGACTTTGTGCAGGGCAAGACCCGGCCCACCCGAGAGGGCGACCGCTACGGCGGGCTGATCTACATCAACTCCATCAACGGCCTGCCGCCCGAGCAGGCGGCCAGCCGCCGCCCGTTCGACCAGCTGGTGCCCATCTACCCGGAGGAGCGGCTGCGCCTGGAGCGGGAGGGCGAGAAGAACGATTTGGCGCTTCGCGCCATCGACATCGTCGCGCCCATCGGCAAGGGCCAGCGCGGGCTGATCGTATCCCAGCCCAAGGCGGGCAAGACGATCCTCTTGAAGAAGATCGCCAACTCCATCACCAAGGGTTACCCGGACGTGCACCTGATGGTGCTCCTGATCGATGAGCGGCCCGAGGAAGTCACCGACATGCAGCGTTCCATCAAGGGCGAAGTGGTCTACTCCACCTTTGACGAGGTGCCGGAGAACCACACCCGCGTGGCCGAGATGGCGCTGGAGCGCGCGCAGCGGCTGGTGGAGAGCGGTCGGGACGTGGTGATCCTGCTTGATTCCATCACGCGCCTCGCCAGGGCCTACAACCTGGTCATCCCGCCGACGGGCCGGACACTCTCCGGCGGCTTGGATCCGGGCGCGCTGCACAAGCCCAAGCGGTTCTTCGGCGCGGCGCGCAACATCGAAAACGGCGGCTCGCTGACCATCATCGCCACCGCCCTCGTCGAAACCGGCAGCCGAATGGACGACATCATCTTCGAGGAGTTCAAGGGCACCGGCAACATGGAAATCCATCTGGACCGCGCGTTGTCCGAAAAGCGCATCTTCCCGGCCATCGACCTGAACAAGTCCGGCACCCGTCGCGAGGAACTGCTCATGGACAAGGAGGAGTTGGACGGCGCGTATACCATCCGCAAGCTCCTGTCCAACAACAACAACCAGGAGACGGCGGAAAACCTCATCGGCATGCTGGACAAGACCAGCAGCAACCGCGAGTTCTTCCAGCGGCTCAAGGGCTGGATGTCGGTGTACGAGAAGGACGGGTATACGCACAGCGGACGATGACGCGTGCAATGAGAATCTGCTTTGCATCTTTTCATTGCGAAGGAACAGCTCGGGCCCTGTGAGCCAGGGCTCGCGGGCGGGTCCGCACGTAAATCGGACTGTAACCTGCTGCCTCACAGGTCGCCCTCCGACGGCCCCGAACCCCGAGAGCGGGAGTCGGACGCGCGCGAGCGTCAGAAATCGTAAAATCTTGAAAATACTCTTGTGCGGGAGACGGACATGTGCTATAATAACGTTTGCAATGTGCAGATTTGTCCCGCCTGCCGGGCATGCATCGCGAGGTGAAAACCATGAAGGAAAAGATCCATCCCAACTACACCAAGTCGATCGTCCGCTGCGTGTGCGGCGAGACCTTTGAAACCGGTTCGGTGAAAAAGGAATTGCGCGTCGACATTTGTTCGAAGTGCCATCCGTTCTTCACCGGCAAGCAGAAGCTGATTGACGCCGGTGGACGCGTGGACCGCTTCAAGAAGCGCTACGGTATGTAACCGGAAAAAACAGATCAGGTGCGCCTGATCTGTTTTTCTATTGAGCGGATGAAATCTGCCGGGGCATCTTTCATCCGCAAAGGAAACGGCGCAGGCCCTGTGAACTGATGTTCACGGGCGGGCCTGCGCGTAAATCGGAAGCAGCCTGCGGCCGCGCAGGTCGCCCTCCGGCAGCCTTGATCCGCCGAAAAGGGTGGCCCTTTTCGGCGAAATCGGGGGCCGTGGCCCCCAATACCCCGTGGGTGAGGCACGCAAGCCGCGTATCTCTCTATTTCTCCCCTTGTGCGGGAGTTCAAAGGGATTCAATCCCTCTGGCAGGGGTCCGGGGGTGGCGCTCCCGGCGTTTCCCCAGCCTTTCCCTTCGCTTCTCCCGCCTGTCTTCACGGCATTGTCATATTTTCGTGCTTTCGCGGGAAGGTAAGAGGTTATATAATAAGAGAGCGGAAATCTACCCGGCGGGAGGACACCATGTCTGATTTTTCCAAGCGCTTCCACGACTGGTTTTTTAATAAACAACCCGAAGGCTTTATTTCGGTGGGCGGACAGGCCGTCATGGAAGGCGTGATGATGCAGGGCCCCAGGCACGTGGCCATCGCGGTCAGGAAGACCGACGGGCGCATCGTGTACAAGGTACGCAAGATCACGCCGCTCTCCGAGAAGCATCCGTGGATGGCCTGGCCCCTCGTTCGGGGTGTGGTCAGTTTCATCAATTCGCTGGTGGGCGGCATGAAAATCCTGACCGAGTCCGCTGACATGGCGGGCCTGGACGCGGAGGAGCCCTCCAAGTTTGAGAAAAAGGTCGCGCAGATCTTGCACGTCAAGCCCGACGACGTGATGATGGGCTTTGCGGTGGTGCTGGCGATCCTTCTGTCGGTGGGCCTTTTCTTCGCGCTGCCCACGTTCCTGGAGGCGCTGATCAAAAACGTCATCCACAATAAAATGCTGGTCAATGTGATCGGCGGCGTGGTGCGCATGGTGCTGTTTCTCCTGTACGTCTTCCTGTGCTCCAAGCTCAAGGAGATCCGCAGGGTCTTCCAGTACCACGGCGCGGAGCACAAGTCGATCTACTGCTACGAGAGCGGCAAGGACCTGACCGTTGAAAACGCTCGCCCGTTCACCACGCTTCACCCGCGCTGCGGCACCAGCTTCCTGGTGATCGTGATGGCGATTTCGATTCTGATCTTCCTGCTGCTGGGCAGCGATACCTCGAACCCTTTCCTGCGGCTGGGCAGCCGGCTGCTCTTGCTCCCACTGGTGGCGGGCGTATCCTATGAGATTTTGAAGGGTCTGGCTTGGGCGGAGAACAACTGGTTCGTGCGCGCCATGAAATGGCCGGGGCTGATGGTACAGAAGATCACCACCGCCGAGCCCGACGACAGGATGCTGGAGGTCGCGCTGGTGTCGCTGAAGGCGTCGCTGGGCTATGAAAACCCGCTGGGCGATCTGAACGGCGGCATCTATCAGCCCGAGGACAAGACCGCCACCGCCGCAGCCATCGTGGAAAAACCGGCCGAAACCGAGGGCGCGGCCGTCAGCGATGCGCGCCCGTGAGCTTGTAAAAAGCGCTGTCAGGCGCCTGACCGCTTCCGGCAGTCCCGACCCCGAGGCCGACGCGATGTGGCTTCTGTCGGACGCGCTCCGCGTACACCGCGGAGCGCTTGCGTTGCGCCTGGAGGACGACGTGGCGCTTGGCGCGCAGGAATGGTTTGAACGCGCGCTCACCCGAAGGGAATCCGGCGAGCCGCTTCAATATGTGGAAGGCTTCGCATACTTCTATGGCAGGCGGTTTGAAGTGGATTCCCGGGTGCTGATCCCTCGAGGCGACACCGAAACCCTGTGCGAGGAAGCGCTGAAGCGACTGAACAAGGGCATGCGTGTGCTGGACCTGTGCACCGGCAGCGGCATCTTGGCGGTCACGATGGCGCTGGAACGGCCGGAGACGAACGTCACCGGCGCGGACATCAGTACGGATGCGCTTAACGTTGCCAAGGAGAACGCGCGTCTTCTGGGCGCGCAGGTGGATTGGGCCCAGGGCGATCTGTTTGAGGCGGTTTCGGGCACGTTTGATCTGATCGTCTGCAACCCGCCGTACCTCACGAAAGCGGACATGGAATGTTTGCAACCGGAGGTCGCGCGGGAGCCGGGGCTGGCGCTCTACGGCGGCGTGGACGGGTTGGACTTTTACCGGCGCATCGCTATGCAATTGCCTGAAAGGCTGAATCCCGGCGGCTGGGCGCTGCTTGAGGTGGGCATGGGGCAGGCGGAGAGCGTGTCCGGGATGCTTGCGCCCCTGGGTCGGAGATGCATTATCAAGGATTTGAGCGGCGCGGACCGCGTCGTCATGGTGGAAAGGGTGTAACGCTTGGAGAACGAACGGGAGCGCATTCTCCGCAGGCTGGAGGCGGTGGAGGGCCGGTTTGAGGAGCTGTCCATCCGCATCACGCTGCCGGAGGTGATCCAGGACGCGGCGCTGCTTCAAAAGCTGATGCGGGAGCACAACGAGCTGATGGACCTGGCGCAATTCGCGTCGGATTTCCGGAAAAAGTGCGAGGAAGCCGAGGGCGCCCGCGCGATGCTGGAAGACCCCGACCTTCGCGACATGGCGAAGGAAGAACTGGAGGCGCTGGAGCCGGAACTGGACAAACTAACCCAGGAGGCCAGGCTCCGCCTTTTGCCCAAGGACCCGGACGATTACCGCAACGCCATCCTGGAAGTCCGTGCGGGCGCGGGCGGCGACGAGGCGGGCCTTTTCGGCGCGCAGCTTTTGCGCATGTACACCCACTACGCCGAATCCCGCGGGTGGAAGGTGGAACTGACCGAGGGCGGCCTCAATGAGCTGGGAGGGCTCAAGGAGGCGGTCATCATGATCCAGGGCAAGAACGTGTTCAGCCGCTTCAAGTACGAAAGCGGCGTGCACCGGGTGCAGCGGGTGCCGGTGACCGAGTCCAGCGGGCGCATCCACACCTCCACCGCAACAGTGGCGGTGTTGCCGGAGGCGGAGGAGGTCGAAGTGGCGATCAACCCCGCGGACCTGCGCATCGATACCTACCGCGCGTCGGGCGCGGGTGGACAGCACGTCAACCGGACCGATTCCGCCGTGCGCATCACCCACATGCCGACGGGCCTGGTGGTTACCTCCCAGGACCAGCGCTCGCAGGTCCAGAACAAGGAGCGCGCCATGCAGGTGCTGCGCGCCCGGCTCTACGAACTGCAGCGGGAGCAGGCCAACAGCAGCTACGCGGGCGAGCGCCGCAGCCAGATCGGCACCGGCGACCGCTCCGAGCGCATTCGCACCTACAACTTCCCGAAGGGCCGCGTGACTGACCATCGCATCGGGCTGACCTTGTACCAGATTGAAGACGTGATGAACGGCGACCTGGACGAGATCATTGACGCGCTGACGCTGGCGGAGCAGACGGAGCTTCTAAAGGAGCAGGACGCATGAAGACCCTGCTTGTCCCCTACGATGCCGCTTCCATAGAGCAGGCGGCGGCGCTGATCCGCGCGGGCGGGCTCGTGGCGTTTCCGACGGAGACGGTCTACGGCTTGGGCGCGAACGGGCTGGATGGTGAGGCGGTTTTGCGCATCTTCGAGGCCAAGGGCCGCCCGGCGGACAATCCGCTGATCCTGCACGTGTCGAGTCTTACGCAGGTCCTGACGTTGATTGATGGTCCCTTGCCGGAGAAGGCGCGCCTTCTTGCGGATGCCTTCTGGCCGGGGCCGCTGACGATGGTGCTAAAAAAGTCCGGCATTGTGCCGGACGAAGTGACGGCGGGCCTCCATACCGTGGCCATCCGCATGCCGTCGCACCCGGCGGCGCGGGAGTTGATCGAAAAAGCAGGCGTGCCGGTGGCCGCGCCCAGCGCCAACCGCTCCGGGCGGCCAAGCCCCACGCGGGCGGAACACGTGCTGGAGGACATGGACGGCCGGATTCCCATGGTACTGGACGGCGGGCCCTGCCAGGTGGGGCTGGAATCCACCGTGGTGGACATGACGGGCGATGTACCCCGGGTATTGCGCCCGGGTGGCGTGACGCCGGAGATGATCGAGGCTGCGCTTGGGGCCGTGCAGGTAGACGACAGCGCGCTCCGGCCTCTCCGGGAGGGCGAACAGGCGCGCTCCCCCGGCATGAAGTACAAGCATTACGCCCCGCAGGGGCGGCTCACCATCGTGCAGGGCGCGGCGGAAGCCGTGGCTCGGGAGATCGCGTTTCGGTACGACGAGGCCAAGGCCCAGGGCATCCGGTGCGCCATCCTGGCCGTGAATGCGGAGCGGTATGGCGATCGGTGCGTGCGTCCGCTGGGCAAGACGCCGGAGGCGGTGGCTGCGAACCTTTTCCAGGCGCTTCGGGAGATGGACGAGCAAAACGTTCAGCGCATGTTCGCAGAAGCGGTGGATACGGCGGGCGTGGGGCTCGCCATTATGAACCGGATGGGCCGGGCGGCGGCCTTTGACATCATCGAGGTATCGTGATGCGCGTGGTGTTTGTGTGCGCGGGCAACACTTGCCGAAGCCCCATGGCCGAGGCGCTGCTGAAACGCGCGCTGAAAAGCCGGGGGCGGGAGGACATCCGGGTGGAATCGGCGGGGCTGTCGGCGACGCCGGGCGCGCCCGCCAGCTGGAACGCCTGCCTTGCGATGAAGGAGCTGGGCATCGAGCTCAATCTTCACCGGGCGCGACCCCTGTACGATGTGGACCTTAGCGGCGCGCTGGTTCTGACCATGACGAAGGCCCAGGCGGACTATGTGAAGAACGTCTTCCCCGGCGGTCGCGTGGAGGCGCTCAGGGGCTATGCGGGGCTGCTCGGCGACATCGACGACCCTTACGGCGGACCGCCCGAGGTCTACATCAAGACCGCGCTCAGGATTGCGGAGGCGGTGGAGGCCGCCGCGGACAAAATCATTTCGGAGGAGAAACCATGACTTACAAAACAAAAGGCACCTGTTCCCGGTCCATCGAGTTCGACGTGGAAAACGGCGTACTGTTGAGCGTACGGTTTGTCGGCGGGTGCGACGGCAACCTGGCGGGCATTTCGAACCTTGTCAAGGGCATGAGGGTGGAAGATGTGATCGAGAAGCTTCGCGGCATCGACTGCGGCGGCAAGGGCACTTCCTGCCCCGATCAGCTCTCCAAGGCGCTGGCGTTGGCAACGGCGGGGAAGCTGAATTAGGATTCGAGTATTCCATAGAAAAGGCCCGCTTTCAAATAAAGCGGGCCTTTCTGTGTACCGGAGGGAATCTCATAGACCGATTGCATGTCATTTTGCGTAGTCCCCGATCTTCCCAAGGTGCTCCCCGACCGTGAAGTAATGATTGGGCGAGTACACCACCGGATTGATCGCGCGCAGATCGATGAAGTCGAGCGCCTGAATGTCCTCACGGACGTTGACGCCCTTGAAGGCGGCGAAATGGGTGTCACTGGAGCCGATGCGGACGGACTGGATTACCTCGCATTCGTAGGACCACTTTGCGCCCTTCAAAAGCGGGACTTTCAATGTCTTTCCCGGCTCAACCGCATGGGGGATGACGACGCCTTCCCGCTGTGTCGCCAGGTTGTGCTGCTCGACAAAGGGCAGAAGGTTGGGCGTGACGACGGTTGCGGAAAGTAGACCTGTGCGCTCGATGTTCAGCGTCGTTCGTTTTTTCCTGGACGCGCCGTTGATGCTGATCACAAGGCAGCAAGGAGGCCCCCCTGTGAAGCTGATCCAGGAGATGGGCGCGAAGTTCGCCGTCCCATCCTCGTTGTATGTCCCGATCAGGAACAGTTGCTGGGTGAAAAAACACGCTGAATGTTCGTTGATTGCTTCCATGTCATCGCTCCTTTGCATTAATGTCGTGTGATTGGTCGGCGCATTTATTTCGTCTTTGAAAGATTGCGCAGGATACGAACCAGGCTATCCTCGAAGACGGCGATTTCTTCGTCCGTAAAGTCTTCGTAGAAAATCTCGCTCATATGCCGGGACACCGCGTCGTAGCTGCCTTTGAGGCCTCTGGCAGTTTCGGTGAGTCGGATGTTGACCCTCCTGCGGTCGCCCGGATCGAACACGCGCTGAACATGGCCGGATGCCTCCAGCCGGTCGAGCATGCTGGTGAGCGTCGTCTTGGCGAGTCCGGTCTTGTCAGCAAGCTCGCTGATGGGGATGTCGTCATGGTCCCATAACACAAACAGAATCCGCCCTTGCGCGCCGTTGAATTGATCGATCCCGTGGAAAAAAAGCAGTTTTTCAAACACCCGCCCCTGAATCTGCTTGATCTTGCCGATCAGGAATCCGCCGTTGGACTTATCAACCAGGCTCACCACCTCCTGCGATATAGGATAATACCATATGGTACTATTGTCAAGGAGACTTTTGCGGCAAGACAGGATCTTGGATGAAGATTGCATAGCCCGTTCGGGTGCAAAAAACCGGGCCTCTTCAAGGAGAGGCCCCAGCCTGTCAAAAAAGTCCCCGTCCTGCTTCAATCGTTCCCGGCGACATGTGCGCCGGGGACGGAGTTTCTTCCACCAGTACGCATACCGGTGGAAGAAACCCTTCCATCAGTCAGGAAGCCGCCCGGAAAATCGTGCGATTTTCAGGCTTCCGAAGGCTTCTTCCCTTCGCGTCAAAAAACCTGGAAGGGTTTTTTGACGCCCTGAGGCCACTCCTTGGAGAGGCCCGGTGGGCTTTACACGGTGAGTTCCAACCCGGTCCGAAGCAGACAGATCAGACGCTGTTTAACCGGGATGCCGGTGATTTCGTGGAGTGCCTTGGCGTACCATTCGATCTGCGGGCGGTAGTGGTCGAGGAGGGCGCTGACGTCGTCTGAACGGTCGGTCTTGTAGTCCAATAGTACCCATTCGCCGCCTTCCAGGAAGCAGCAGTCGATCACGCCCTGCACCAGCAGGCGCTCGCCCTTGGAATCCACGCGCAGGTTGAATGGCCACTCCCGCTCCACTCTGGGGGAGTTAAGCAGCCGCCGCCCGGTTTCGCCCTCGAAGAAGCGGGCGATCAGCTTCGGCTCCACGTCGCCGTACAGCCTGCCGGAATCCTTGAGAGAGGCGATCTGCCGTGCGAGTTCATGGGTCAGCGCGGGGCCTTTCAGGCCGCGAAGGGCGTTCAGGTCCGCCGCCATCAGCGCGTTGTGGGTCAGCGTGCCGTATTCGGCCGCCTGCGGGCCTTCCTCCGTCATGAACAGCGGCCGCTTGCCCAACGGCGGCAGCGCCCGTGGGCCGACTTCCTCGC
>JAEVZE010000214.1 GCA_023392395.1 Bacillota bacterium | reverse complement strand
CGTTTACGATCACCTTCGTCAGCCTGTTTGGGGCTCTTCTGTTTCTGATCCCCGCCTGCGGCAAAGGACTGGCGGCCACCCTGCGGGGGATGCGAAAAGCGAAACTGATGCGGCTGGCCTTGCAGGCACTGTTTGGAATCTTCCTGTTCAGGATGTTCCTTTTGACAGGGCTGAACCGCACCAGCTCTGTCGAGGCGGGCATACTGACCGGCGCGACACCGGCTTTCACCGCGCTCTTTGCGACATTCTTTCTGAAGGAAACGCCCGACTGGAAAAAAGCGTTGGGGATCGTGTGCACGGTGGCCGGGGTGCTGCTGATTCAAGGAATTCTGGATGCGGGTGCGCGGTTTTCTCCGGATCACATGCTGGGCAACCTTCTGGTCCTATGCGCTGCGGGCAGCGAATCCACCTTCAACATCCTGTCCAGGGTCGCCGCCGTGGAAGGCGCGTCCCGGGAAGAAAACGCAATCCATCCACTGGCGCAGACCACGCTCGTGACTTTCATCGCACTGCTCCTCTGCGCAATCCCGGCCCTGTTTGAAAACCCCGCACAAAGGCTGGCCGCGATCGGCCTTCGGGAGTGGCTTGCCCTCCTCTGGTACGGCGTGTTCGTCACCGCGCTGGCCTTCGTCTTTTGGTATGCCGGAATCCGGCGTTGCGGGGCCATGACGGCGGCAGCCTTTTCCGGCATGATGCCGTTTGTCTCGCTCATTCTGTCCGTCCTGATGCTGGGCGAACAGGCAGGTCAACGCCAATGGTTGGGCGGGCTCATGGTGGTCGCGGGCATGGTGCTGATCGGTACCGGTGAGCGGCACTCAACGCCCAAACGCCATCAGGCCAAGGAAGAGATTACTGAGGGATGAAGCATCCTGCCGAGCGACATCAAGGGCGTTTGACCGCCAAAGTAGACACGCTGGCGGAGCGGACTTTACACCGCTTGACGAACGATGCGCGTCATGGTATGCTTTCGTCAAATCCAGATTATGCCTATTGATTGTGACCGAAAGAAGGAATTGCACATGCGGAAAGTCCGCTGGGGCGTGCTCGGTGCGGGCGGTATCGCCGACCGACGCGCGATGCCCGGGCTTAAACTATGCCCAAACGCGGAACTGGTGGCGCTGATGGACACCGACCTTGAGAAGGCGAGGTGTTTGCGGGAAAAGTACGGCGCAAAGCGCGCCTATTCTGATGATGAGGCGCTATTGAACGATCTGGAAGTGGACGCGGTTTACATCGCCTCCCCCGTCGCCTTCCACGCGCGGCAGGCAATGCGCGCGGCGGACTTGGGTAAGCACATTCTGATCGAAAAGCCGCTGGCGCTGACCGCGGATGAGGGCCAGGCGGTGGCCCTGCATTGCGCTGAGAAGGGCGTCCACATCGCGGCGGGCTTCATGATGCGCTTCGGCAGCCATGTTCAGGCGATGAAGCGGCTGATCGCCGAAGGGAAGATCGGCCAGGTGGTTTCCGCCTACGCGCAATTCACCTGCTGGTATCCGGACATGCCCGGCGCATGGCGGCAGTCCAAGGCAAGCGGAGGCGGCGGCGCGCTGACCGACATGGGCGTGCACGTCATTGATCTGATCCAATTCATCACCGGCAGCCGGGTGAAGCAGGTTGCGGCGTTCAGCGACACGTTGACCTTCCGGTACGAGGTGGAGGACGCCGCTTCGGTGCTTTTGCGGCTCGAAAATGGCGCGCAGGCGGCGCTGCAAGTCAATTTCAACATCCCGGACGAGGCAGCCCGGTGGCGGCTGGAATTTTTCGGCACCCGCGGGCACTTGATGGGCGATTCGGTCATCGGGCAGGCGGACGGCGGGCGGCTGAACGCGCTGTTTCTTTCGGATGTCGGCGGCTATGAAGCGCAGCAGGACGCCGCCACCCGCAAGGGCGAGGCGGTGGTCGCCGAATTCGGTGACCTGTACGCGCGGGAATTTGACAACTTCTGCCAGACGATTTTGACCGGCGCTTTGCCCGCCGTCCCGGCAACGGAAGCGGTTCAGGTGCAGCGTGTGGTGGAGGCGGCCTACCGGTCCAGCCTGAAAAAACGGATCATTGAACTGTAGCTAAAGCAATGCCGGAAGACAGACCGTCCTCCGGCTTTTTCGTGTCCCTATTGTTCCAGTTTCCATCCGAAGTCGTTGTGGTAGATCATGAGCTTCGTCATGCCGCCGTCGACTGTGATGTTCTCGCCGTCGATGAATCCCGCCGCTTCCGAGCACAGATACAGTGCCATCCGCGCGATGTCCTCCGGCCTGCCCACGCGGCCCGCGGGGTGCTGCCGGATGTCGCCCTCGGTGTACTCAGGCGTATAGTTTAACGCGTGCTGGTAGGCGCCGGTGTCGATCCAACCAGGGCTGATGGCGTTGACCCGCACGCGGCCCGCGAGCGTCGCGCTCATGGCGTGGGTCAGCGCGACGATGCCGCCCTTGGCGGCGGAGTAGCTTTCAGTATCCGGCTGTGACATGAACGCCCGCGTGGACGCGATGTTGACGATGGCCGCACCCGGCGCGAAATGCGGGATCAGCAGCTGGGTCAGGTAGAATGGCGCGATCACACCCACGCGGAGCACCTGCTCGAAGTCCTCGTAGCCGCAGCTGGCCAGTCCGCCCCGCGAATAACAGGCGTTGTTGATCAGCGCGCCGATCTCCCCCGCCACCTCCGCCGCCCACCAGACGAAATCCTCCATTACCGTCTTTTCCGCGATGTCTCCCCGGAAAAAGCGGCACTGGTCGGGCGCATACCGGCTTTCCAGCATCGCGCCGGAAGACTGGTCGGTGTCGACCACCAGCGCGAGGCCACCCTCACCCACCACCGCTTCCACAATGGCCCGTCCTATTCCGTTGGCCCCGCCGGTGATGACGAAAGCCTTGCGCATGATATCTCCTCCTATCGAGTATTTCCGTCATTTTATGGTCAGTTTGACCGAGGCTTTGACGCCCGTTCCATCCATCGCGGCGCATGTGATGGTCACCGTGCCCTTTTTGCGCAGCTGTACCATTCCTTCGTCCGGATCGACGGAGGCGATCGCTATGTTTGAGGAAGTCCATTTGACGCGGTTTCCCGAACCAACCGGATCAATGCGGGCATCCAGTTCCACCGTACCGGCGCTCCGGGAGGCGCTCATCCGGCTGACGGCCGCACCCGCGCTCAGGATGGTGATCTTCGTCACCGGTTCGGTGACCATCATTGGAACTATCGCTTCCACGAGGCTTCCGTCGAGCGCGGCGCAGGTGATGTCGGCCGTGTCGCCGACCCGCGCCAGCGCGGTTGCGGTGACAACGCCCTTGTCGCTGACTGGCAAGAGCCAGGGCCTCGAACTGGTCCATGAGACCGTCTGATCTGCCTGCCCGTCCGACAAAACCGGGACGACCTGCGCGGTCAGCGTGACGCCCTTGCCCCTTGCCACCTGCGCGCTGCCGTAGACTTCGATTTTGTCGGCTTCCCTCCGCCGGACCACCGTGCCCTTCACTCTTCCGTCCACGATGAAGCCGCCGTAGGCGTAGAGCTTCTTTCCCTTGGCGATCGTGAGCATACTCCAGACTGGCACATAGCAATCCTTGCCCAACGGCAGCGTCATATCGCGGGAGATCGTCGCATTGTTCACGAGCACCCAGATCTCCTCGTCGTCTTCGCCCTCTGCGCGACAGAATAGGGGCGAGCCAGACAGGCTGATCTTTCCGCTCGGCGAACCGAACTCGGTGCAGAACACGATACTGCCGGATATACTCAGGCTGCTGTTGCCTCCAAGATCGGGATAGCCCTCGTCTCCCTTGGTCGTAGTGGACACAGAGCTGTTGCGGACGGTGACAAACGAACCATAGACGCGCCCGGCCGTGACGGTGGCATTCTGAATGGAGATCTTCCCGATCTCCGCCTTGAGATTGCCGGAAACGTTGATCCGCCCGCCGGTGATGGAGATTTCGCTATCGTAGGACTGGATGGCGGTCGCAGAAATGTTCGGGTTGCCCGAAATGGTCAGCTTTTTGGCGCAGTACAGCCCTCCGCTCCAGCGGCCGGTGCCGGTCAGCGTAAGGTTCTCCTGGGCATAAATCGCCGCGTCGCTGAAGTTGTAATCGTCGCTGGCGCGATTGGCCGTGCCGGAGGCCAGCACCACCGTCATCGACCGGTTGATCCAGATGCCTTCGCCATTGTATCCGCTCAGCGTCAGCGTGTTCCTCCTGGCGCTCCAGGACCAGCCGTCGCCCGAAAGGTCGCGCTCGTTCAGGTCCTTCATGAAGTACGAAACGCCTTCGATGATCAGATCGGGCAGGTTCTTGTACTCTTCGGCCAGCTTGCCATTTTCAATGACCACGCCGGAATAGCGCGCCGCGTATACCTTGCCCGCGATCTTGACCATCTTTGCGAAGAACGCCGCATCCATCGTGGATTCCAAGCGCAAGGACGGCCTACCGCTGAGAACGATGGCCCCGTTTTCTGACTTCAACGCATAATGCGCCGCTTTGATTTGGATGTCTCCGCCGGTGATCGTGATATTTTTGTCGGACCCGATGCCGCTGTCGGCACCGTCGCCGATTGCGATGGAGCCGCTGGAGATGGTCACGTCTCCCTTTGCGTACAGGAAGTCTCCGCTATTCTTGACGATGACTGTTCCACCGCTGATGGTGACCTTCCCGGTCGGGCGAATCCCTGTCGGCAGGGAGCCGTTTCCACCGGACAGGGTCAGCGCGCCGTCCTTTATGTCAAAATTGGTGCAAACGACGACCGGGCCGGAGCCATCGCCGGACAGGTTGACCGCGCCTCCCGAGATGGTCAGTCCGCCGTCCAGGATCAATCTTGTGGCGTTTACCGTACCGGATTCGATGACGAGGCCGGACTTTCCAAAGATGCGTTGGGCGGTCAGCGTTCCGCCGCCGGTGACAAGCGCGCTTGAAACCGTCAGATCCCCGA
>JAEVZE010000208.1 GCA_023392395.1 Bacillota bacterium | reverse complement strand
GCCCAAGGGCCAGAAGTACGTGTGCTGCAACGCCGACGAGGGCGACCCGGGCGCGTTCATGGACCGCTCCGTCCTCGAGGGCGACCCCCACGCGGTGCTTGAGGCCATGGCCATCGCTGGCTTCGCCATCGGCTCCAACCAGGGTTACATCTACGTCCGCGCGGAGTACCCCATCGCCGTCAAGCGCCTAAAGATCGCCATCGAGCAGGCCCGTGAATACGGCCTGCTGGGCAAGGGCATCTTTGGTACGGACTTCGATTTTGACGTCGACATCCGCCTGGGCGCGGGTGCGTTCGTCTGCGGCGAGGAGACCGCGTTGATGGCCTCCATCGAAGGCGAGCGCGGCGAGCCCCGTCCCCGCCCGCCGTTCCCGGCGGTCAAGGGCCTGTTCGGCAAGCCCACCATCCTGAACAACGTGGAAACCTATGCCAACGTGTGCCAGATCATCCTGAACGGCGCCGAGTGGTTCGCCTCGATGGGCACCGAGCGCTCCAAGGGCACCAAGGTGTTCGCGCTGGGCGGCAAGATCAACAACACCGGCCTCGTCGAAGTCCCGATGGGCACGAAGCTGCGCGAGATCATCTACGAGATCGGCGGCGGCATCCCCAATGGCAAGGCGTTCAAGGCCGTTCAGACCGGCGGGCCCTCGGGCGGCTGCCTCCCGACGTCGCTTTTGGACACCGAAATCGACTATGACAACCTGATCGCGGCGGGCTCCATGATGGGCTCCGGCGGCATGATCGTCATGGACGAGGACAACTGCATGGTGGACATCGCGCGGTTCTTCCTGGACTTCACGGTGGACGAGAGCTGCGGCAAGTGCACCCCCTGCCGCGTCGGCACCCGCCGCATGCTGGAGATCCTGGACCGCATCTGCGAAGGCAAGGGCGAAGCGGGCGACATCGAAAAGCTGGAATCGCTGGCCAACTCCATCAAGAACACCGCGCTGTGCGGCCTCGGCCAGACCGCGCCCAACCCGGTGCTCTCCACCATCCGCCACTTCCGGGACGAGTACGAGGCGCACATCTACGAAAAGCGCTGCCCCTCGCACGTTTGCCAGAAGCTGCTCAGCTATGAGATCGACCCGGCCAAGTGCGTCGGCTGCACCATGTGCGCCCGCGTCTGCCCGGTGAACGCAATCAGCGGAAAGGTCAAGGAGAAGCACCTCATCGCCCAAAACACTTGCATCAAGTGCGGCGCCTGCATGGAAAAGTGCAAGTTCGGCGCGATCTCGAAGAAGTAAGGAGGAGCCGCCAAAATGGACACCAAAATGATCAATCTGACGATCGACGGCGTAAACGTCTCCGTGCCGGAGGGGACGAGCGTCCTGGACGCCGCCAAATCGGTCGGCATTCGCATTCCCACGCTCTGCTACCTGAGCGGCATCAACGAAATCGGCGCCTGCCGCATGTGCGTGGTCGATACCGGCGCCCGTGCGCTGTCCGCGGCCTGCGTGCTGCCGGTCAGCGAGGGCATGAAGGTCAAGACCAACACGCCCGCCGTGCGCGAAGCCCGCAAAATCAACCTGGAGCTGCTGCTCCCCAACCACGACAAGAAATGCCTGTCCTGCGTGCGCTCCACCAACTGCGAACTGCAGGGTCTGTGCAACGAGTACGGCGTGGAAGACGAGAACCGCTTTGCCGGCTCCATGACCGAGCACAAGATTGACGACGTGTCGCCGTCGATCGTGCGCAACAACAACAAGTGCGTCCTGTGCCGTCGCTGCGTCGCCATGTGCGAAAAGATCCAGAACGTCGGCGTCATCGGGCCCACCAAGCGCGGCTTCAAGACCGCCATCGAGTCCGCGTGGGATATGCCGCTGGGCGCCACCGCCTGCGTCGCCTGCGGCCAGTGCATCGAAGTCTGCCCCACCGGCGCCCTGACCGAAAAGGACGACACGCAGAAGGTCTGGGACGCGCTGGGCGATCCGGACAAATTCGTGGTCGTGCAACCCGCGCCGGCCGTCCGCGCCGCCCTCGGCGAGGAGTTTGGCATGCCGATGGGTTCCCTGGTCACCGGCAAGATGGCCACGGCGCTCCACCGCCTGGGCTTTGACCGCGTGTTCGACACCGACTTCGCGGCAGACCTGACCATCATGGAGGAAGCCTACGAGCTGATCGACCGCCTGACCAACGGCGGCGTGCTGCCGATGATCACCTCCTGCTCGCCGGGCTGGATCAAGTACTGCGAGACCTTCCACCCCGAATTCATCCCCAACCTGTCCTCCTGCAAGTCCCCGCACGAGATGGAGGGCGCCATCATCAAGTCCTACTTCGCCGAGAAGAACGGCATCGATCCCAAGAAGATCGTGGTCGTCTCGGTCATGCCCTGCACCGCCAAGAAGTTTGAGCGCGCGCGGCCAGAACTGAGCGTGGACGGCATCCCGGATGTGGACGTGGTCATCACCACCCGCGAATTGGGCCGCATGATCAAGCAGGCCGGCATCGACTTCCCGAACCTGCCCGACGGCGATTTTGACGACATGCTGGGCGATTCCACCGGCGCGGGCGTCATCTTCGGCGCGACCGGCGGCGTTATGGAAGCGGCGCTGCGCACCGCCTACGAAGTCGTCACCGGAAAGACCTTGGAGGACGTGGAGTTCGCCGCGTGCCGCGGCATCGCGGGCGTCAAGGAAGCCACCATCGACCTCAACGGCACGCCCATCTCGATCGCCGTGACCAGCTCCACCGGCCTTGCCGGCATGCTGCTGGACCAGGTGCGCGAGGGCAAGAAGAACTACACCTTCATCGAAGTCATGGGCTGCCCCGGCGGCTGCGTCAACGGCGGCGGCCAGCCGATCGTCACCGTCGAACAGCGCGAAAAGACCGATCCGCGCGTGCTGCGCGCCAAGGCGCTGTACCGCGAGGACGAGGGCAAGTCCATTCGCAAGTCCCACGAAAACCCGTCCATCAAGAAGCTCTACGCCGAGTTCCTTGAGAAGCCCAACAGCCACAAGGCGCACCATCTGTTGCACACCCACTACACCAAGCGGGACAAGTATTAAGGGAAACGCCGGGAGCGTTGCCTCCAGAACCCTTTGACCCCGCTAAGGACAAGGAACACTCAATGACATCAGGGCGTAGAGAAGCAATCTCTACGCCCTTTCCTTTTCATCTACGAAGGTTTTGATTGCCCGAACGCGGTGTATCATATGGATGGTAAATTGACTCTGCCCACTTTCTATTGTATAATTACCGCGTAACCATTCCATCCGTCCGCCCGCTCGGGCACGCCGGGGATGAGGAGAAAAGCCATGCACGATGCCAACAAACCGGTGACAAACCCGGATCTGGTGACGGCCATTCACAAGGCGCGCGAGGACAGTACGGCCGAGGCTTGGGCCGTAATGGTGCGCGAGGCGGCGAAGGCGCGCTTCATCACCCCGGTGGATATATCACCCCTTTCCAGCCTCGACGAGGCCGAAGAGCAGGCGCTGCAGCGGGAAACGACCTTCAGCCTGCACATGCTGGAGGATTCCTCCAGCCATCAACAGTTCTACATGGCGTTCACCGACTGGGAGGAACTTCGCTCGTGGCGAAGCGCCCCGGGCCAGCGTGTCCTGATCCTGACGTTTGACGACTACGCCCGGATGGTGCTGGACGGCAAGCTGGCCTCGGGCGGCTTCGTCATCAACCCCTTCGGCGGGAACGTGGTGTTTGACAAGGCCATGATCGAAGCCGTCCGGCGAGAAAAGGAGGGCGGCGCCAGGCGGGGCCCTGACAATGTCGTCATGGAAAAGGGAACGACCGTCTGCCTTGGCGAACCGGCCGAATACCCCCGGGCGCTGGTCAGCGCGATCTCCGGCTACCTCGAATCCCAGCCGGGCGTGGAGGCGGCATACCTGCAGTTGATGGAAAAGGACGGGGAATCCAGCTACCTCGTATCTGTAGATTTCATCGGCGACAGAAAAGCGCTGTTTCAAGGCATTTCCACCGTCGCGGCCGGCCTTTTGAGCGACCTGCCGCTGAATCTGGCGTCCTGCGACACCGAGTTCTGGCGGGACACCGCGGACGGACTCGAGCCATTCTACCGAAGGAAGCATCCCTGATTATCAGGGCGATGAAAAACCGCCCGATGGTTTGGGCAGGAGCAAAGGAATTCTGAAGGATTTCCGGGCGGCCCCGTCTCCTTGACATTTTCCCCCTTTTCTGATATACTAACCCGGAAATCGGCGGCATGAAGCCGTCCCCCGGCGGGCGGGCCCCCATGAAGGAGGCAAACCGTCCCATTCTTTTCGAGGGGAGAGCGACTTCATGAAAAGTACCCGCAATCTGACGCTGTCCGGTCTGTTTCTGGCCTTGGGCGTGGCGCTCCCGTTTCTGATCATGCACGTATCCCAGCTGGGCGAGGCGCTGCTGCCGATGCACATCCCGGTACTGCTGTGCGGCTTTGTATGCGGCTGGCCCTGGGGCCTCGCGGTTGGCTTCATTACGCCGCTATTGAACAGCGTGCTGACGGGCATGCCCCCGCTTGCTTATGGGCTGGTGATGGCCTTCGAACTGGCGGCCTACGGCGCGCTGTCCGGCCTTCTCTACCGCCTGCTGCCCAAGACCGCGCCTTGCCTGTATCTGGCGCTTCTCGGCGCGATGCTGGGCGGGAGAATCATTTGGGGCCTCGCGATGCTGGTGTTTACCGGCGGCCAGTTCGGCTTCCAGGGGTTCCTGGCGGGCGCGTTTGTCACCGCGGCGCTGGGCATCGTCATCCAGATCGTGCTGATCCCCATCCTGATTCTGGCGCTTCGCCGAACAAAACTGATGCCTGGCGAGATGCAGGCGTAAACC
>JAEVZE010000187.1 GCA_023392395.1 Bacillota bacterium | reverse complement strand
GTACAATGGTTGACAGGTTTCAAGGCGGACAGAAAGAGCTGCCTTGATTCGCAATGTATGGCCTCGCCCAGAACTTTTCAGTCCCAAGTGGAGGTCAAGGGGCACTGCCCCTTGGGGGGCGCGGGGTGGAACCCCGCCGTTCCTCCCGGTCCTGTCAGGTTCCCGGTTCCGCGGGCACCGGGGTGACGGCGGGCGTCTTGGCGGCCTGCTCGTACAGGTTCGCGCCGCAGACGGGGCAGCCCGCGTAGCCCTCCTCCAGAAGCGCCTCCTCAAACGTCATGACTGTGGGCATTCCGGTGAGCGCGGTGCACTTGCTGGTGATGTGGAAGACGTGGTCGGTGCCGCACCAGACGACGAACTGCTCCTGAAGAAGCTCCGGCGCGGGCGGCTTGCAGCGGGTGCAGGGCTTGAACCCGGCTTCCACGGAGGAGGCCAGCGTGTACTGCTTGGCGCCCGACATGCCAGGGCAGTGCTCGTCCACGTGGTAGTACTTGCCGTTCCCCGTGTGCCAGACCAGCATTTCGCCCAGCGGTTCGTAGGACGGCAGCGCGATGGGCGTGGCGGCGACCGTGGGCATCGGGGTCGCGGTCACGACCGGCGCCAGCGAGGGCGACGGCGAAGGCGTGAGCAGCAGCGTGGGCGTCTTGGGCGTGGCGGGCAGTTGCGAGGCGTCAAGGGACGCGCTGGGCGCAACCGACGGGGAGGAAACCGCCGCGGTCTCTACCGCCATGGCCGCGATCGCCGGGGAAGCGGAGGGGCTCGGGGTGGCGGATTCTTCCGTAGGCTGGGAGATGACGGCCATCGCGGTGGCCAAGGGCGCTTCCGTGGCTATGGACGGCTCGGGCGTCTGCCCGGCGTTCGTCACGCAATTCAGACAGGGCGTCAGCCCCAGGGTCAGCGCCTCGGTCAAGGGAATCTCCTGCGCGCCGGCGAGGCCGCCGCAGGTGGGGTCATTGTGGTACACCGTTTCACCCGGCACGTACCAGACCATCTCCACCGGCGGAGAAGGCTCCGGCGTGGGAGAGGGCGTGGGGCTGGGGGTGGGCGTCGGCTCCGGCGTCGGCATGGGCGTCGGGGTGGGCGCAAGGCCGGTGTCGTACAGCGCCTGCCTGAAGCCCGTGACCGCGCCCTGGAACAACAGGCCCGTCAGCTTGCCGCTCTGGGCGGCCAGGGCGTCGATGTTGTTTTTGGCGGGGGGAATCACCGAAAGCAGCGCCTTCTGGCTCAGGCTGGCGGCGCTCGAGGCGATGCGCGACAGGTTGTTCGCATACTGATCCGAATCGCTGGCAGCGCGCTCCACGGATTCGGCGATGTAGGTCATGGAATTGCGAAAGCCGGTTTGGGCGCTCAGGATCGCGTCGTTCTGGGTGGGCATGGTCAAAAGGTAGGAGAAGCCCAGCAGGAACGCGACGCCGGTGGCCACCGTGACCGCCGCCTTGACCATGCTGCGCCAGCGGAGCCGCCTCGCCCACAGCGGGAACAGACCGACAGGCCACAGGATCAGAAGCAGGGCGATTGTCAGGATGGCATAGCCGATGCGCCTGGGCCGACGTCTGCGCCCGCCGCCGTTGCCATTGCCGTTGCCATTGCCCGAATGCGGACGGTAGCCCGGCCGCTTTTCCGAGCGCATCATGTATTGCCGGTCTGCGCGCTTCCATACGAAGGGAAGCTCGAGCCCCAACGCGGCATTGAGGGCGGCCTGCACATCAACCACTCCTTTTCGGGCATACAAATCTAACATATAGTATAACAGAGGAAACAGCGCATTTCAACATTCTTTTTCACCGGGTAAATAATGCCGAAGCAGGAGACGGCAGGGCTTACGCATGCGTTACGGATGTGAGAACCCCTGGGAGGCTTGGAGGGCCTGAGCCCTCCATGTTGATCCAAAGTACTGGCTCTGCCGGTGCTTTGGGATTCCCCCCAAGGGTGCGCTTGCCCGCCCGACGGGGGATCATTTCCACCAGTCGGGTTCCGCCCGAAAATTTCCAGAGAAATTTTAGGAACCCGGCCCAATCCCCTTTGCTTACGCATGAATTCTGAATTCATGCGTAAGCCCTGAGGAGACGGGTCCCTGTGTTGACAACAGAAAGGCGAGGGTGGTACACTCGCCTCGACAGGGGACGGGCGTACCCGAACGCGCGAAGGTGGCAAATGAAGAGGGGCAAAAAACCGCGGGTTTGGAAATGGATGCTCATACTGGGATCCGCTCTTGCGCTATTGGCCGCCGCGGCACTGTACCGGGGACTGGTCGTCAGGCAGTATGAAGTTGGAACTGTCAAGGCGGCTGATGTCCGATTCGCGTTGGTGAGCGATCTGCACGCCGCGAGATACGGCGCAGAACAGGCGGATCTATTGAAGCTGATCCGGGCTCAGGCGCCCGATGCGGTGCTAATGGCCGGGGATATGATCGATGACATCTCCCCCAACGAAGCCACGCTGGAGTTCATGAAGGGCGCGGCGGACATTGCGCCCTGCTTTTACGCTGCCGGAAGCCATGATTTGTGGTCAAACCAGTATTCCAACTACACCCGCGCCATGAAGGATTGGGGAATTACCATTCTAAATGGGGACACCGCCGCCTTTGAGGTCCGGGGACAGCGGATCCATATTTCGGGAATCGGCGATCCAACCTACGGCGGCGATTCAGACGACCGGGCGCAGTATCTGAGCGATCTTAAAACCGCCTTTTCTTCGCTCGACCAAGGAGCTTTCAACGTGCTCATCGCGCACCGGCCGGACTACATCGCGGAGTATGCGAAGTATCCGTTCGATCTGGTGGTCAGCGGCCATACCCACGGCGGGCAGTTTCGCGTGCCATTTCTTATCAACGGCCTTTTCGCACCCGATCAGGGTAAGTTTCCAAAGTACGCAGGCGGCCTGTACACAGTGGGTGATACGACGCTGATTGTAAGCCGGGGGCTATCGTATTATCCAAAAATTCCGCGTGTGTTCAATCCTCCGGAGGTGTGCGTGATCTCCGTGCGCAAAAGCCCGGCTGCCTGACCTACGGCAAAGCCCCCACAGAAAAGCATAGCAACACGGGGAACGTGACCTGTGTTGCTTTCTTTTGTCTTGAAAAGCCGCGCGGCGGATTTTCAATGCCCTGAGCGCATAGCATCAGGGAGAGGGATGCTGCGCATCAAGCGGAGAGGGGGCGGGAGCATGGCGGCGCGCAGAGCGCCGGGCCGCGCCAGGCACAGCGCGTTTCCGGCGATGGAGTGGCTGGAGGAGGCGGCGGGCGCGTTGCCCCGGCTGATGCTGGCGGGCGGGCGGCGCGCGATGATCGAAAATCACACCGGGATCCTGGAATTCAGTCCCACCTGCGTCCGGCTCATGACGCGGCAAGGGGTGCTGGCCATCCGGGGCGAAGCGCTGCTGCTTACTCAGATCCGCCCGGACGCCCTGACCGTGCGGGGCGAGATCCAGTTCATCGAGCTGCCCGCCTCGAAGGAGGCGGCGGGGCCGGAAAAGGAGGCCGCCCGGTGAGCGGGCCGGTGGTCTTGCGCTTTCGCGGGCTGATGGCCGAAAAGCTGATCGACCGCGCCCGGGCGGAGGGCATCCGGATCGATTCGGCAGAACGCTTTGGCCCCCGGGAGACCATTTTAACGACCAACGAGGCGGACGCGAAGCGCATCATGCAGCTTGCGGAAAAATTCAAGCTGGACGTGATGATCCTCCGGGTGGGCGGCCTGCCCCGCGTGAAGGCGGCGCTCAGGCGGCGCGCGGCGGCGGCGCTGTCGCTGGTGATCTTTTTAAGCGCGCTGATGCTGCTGGCCGGGCGGGCGTGGCTGGTGGAGGTGCGCCTGACTGGCGCAGACCCCGCAAACCTGGAGCACGCGATGCGCTCCCTGGGCGTTCGGGTGGGCATGAACCTGAGCGACCTGGATGCCTACACGCTCTCGCAGCGGCTGATGGCCGAGGCGGGCGACCTTTCCTATGTGGGCGTTTCCAGACAGGGCGTAAGGCTTCTAATAGAAGCGATTGGCGAGGATCAGCCGCCCGCGCTGTACAATCCCGACGCCGCCCGGGACCTTCGCGCCACCCGGGACGGCGTGGTGGAATCGGTCACGGTGCTGGCGGGGCTCGCGGTCGTGAAGCCGGGCGACACGGTGGTGAAGGG
>JAEVZE010000175.1 GCA_023392395.1 Bacillota bacterium | reverse complement strand
TCGCGGTTTTTTTGACGCGAAGGGAAGAGGTCTGCGTGGGCCTGAAACTCTACGGAATTTCCGGGCGTCCCACTGGCTTATGGTGTTGTTTCTTCCACCAGTGTGCGCACTGATGGAAGAAACCGTTTCCGGCGTGCATACCGCCGGAAACGATTGTAACCTGACGGGGACTTTTTTGACAGTCTGAAAGGCCCTCCTGACGGAGGGCCTTCAAAATCAGGTTTGCCGGGCTTATTTGCGGCGCAGGAAGTTGGGCACGTCGGGTGTGAAGCCGCGGCGGGGCTGCCCGCGATCCTCATTGGGCCTGTCCTGATAGACGCGCTCCTGCGGCCGGGGCTGCGGCTTAGGCTCGTAGGAGGGCATATCGTCCAGGTAGGAGCGCTCGCGCTGCGGCCGGTCGCCAGAGAAGATCGGCGAGACGTCCGAGGCGTCGTAGCCGCGGGACGAGGGCTGTTGCTGAGGCGCGGGCTGCGGTTCCGGCTGGGGCTCCGGCGCACGCTCGGGCGCGCGACCCGGGGCGCGGCGGTTGGCGTTGGCCCCCGGGAAGGGCGTCTTCTCAAAGCCGGTGGCGATCACGGTGATGCGCACCTCATCGTCCAGCGTCTCGTCGATGTCCGCGCCGAAGATGATGTTGGCCTCCTGATCAGCCGCCTGGGTGATCAGCTGGGCAGCCTCGTTGATGTCGATGATCGAAGTGGTCGGCCCGCCGGTGATGTTGATCAGCACCGCGCGCGCGCCTTCGATGGAGGTCTCCAGCATGGGGCTGGCGATGGCCTTCTTGGCGGCGTCCACCATGCGGTTTTCGCCCTTGCCGACACCGATGCCCATGTGGGCCAGGCCGCGGGACTCCATGACCGAACGCACGTCCGCGAAGTCGAGATTGATCAGCGAAGGCACGGCGATCAGGTCGGATATACCCTGGATGCCCTGACGCAGCGTATCGTCAGCGATGCGGAACGCGTCGGTCATCGTGGTGCCCTTGGTGACCACCTGCAGCAGGCGGTCGTTGGGCACAACCACCAGCGTATCCACGTTCAGTTTGAGCTGCTCGATGCCCGCTTCGGCGTTCTTCATCCGCTGGCGGCCCTCAAACAGGAAAGGCTTGGAAACCACGCCGATGGTGAGGATGCCCATATTGCGGGCGATCTCGGCAATGACCGGCGCTGCGCCGGTGCCGGTGCCGCCGCCCATGCCGCAGGTAACGAACACCAAGTCCGCACCCTTGACCACCTGGGCAATCTCCTCACGGCTTTCCTCAGCGGCCTGCTGGCCAACCTGCGGCTTCGCGCCTGCACCCAAACCTTTGGTTACCTTTTCGCCGATTTGGATTTTGGTCTCGGCCTTGGACAGCGTCAACGCCTGCTTGTCAGTATTGACCGCGATAAAATCGACGCCGCGCAGCCCAGAGTCCACCATCCGGTTGACCGCGTTGGTGCCGGCGCCGCCGACGCCGATGACCTTAATGGATGCAAAATTGTTGTTGTCCACTTCGAATTCGAGCACAAGGCATCCCCCTCGCTTGCAGTATTGACACTAACCTTTTCTACTCAAAAGCCCGCGCAAGCCGCCCGCCAGCCTGCCCGGCAGGCTCTCCTCCTGGGCGGTGCGCTGCTCGATAGAATCAAACACCAGATCGACCAGCCCGAGCGCGCTGGCGTAGACGGGGCTGTTGAGCTTGGCGGCCTTGGCCATCGGAATTTTGACCGGACGCCCCAACTTTTCGGCCAGGTATTCGCGGCCCCCGCGCATCATGGCCAAGCCTCCGCCCGTCACGAACAGCTGGGATCTGGGCCCCAGCAGCGCCGCGGCCTCTTTCACCGCCAGATCGATCATGCGGACAAGCTCGCCCGCGCTCTGATCCACGCTCTTTTGCACGAACGCCCGCGGGAAAGCCAGTCGATGCCCCTCGTCGTCCATGACCTCGGGATCGCCCGCAGGGTCGAACTCGTCGGGGATGAAGATGTACTCCCGCTTGATTTGCTCGGCCGCGCGCATGGAGATCTCCAGGTCCGTCGCCAAATCGGCCGCGATGTGGCCGCCGCCCATTGGCAGCACAGCATGGTAGACGATGGCATCGCCCTCGACGACAGAGAACTCGGTATTCAGATAGCCTACGTCGATCAACACCGCCGCCCGGTCGCGGTCCTCCAGCGGCACCAGTAGCAGGTTTTCGCCCATCGACGGGGACAAAAAGCCCATCACCGTCAGCCCCAGCTCCTGGAAGAGCTCGTTGGCCTGATCGATGAAGGCCGGATCCGCCAAAATAAAGGAAACCTTGGCCTGCAGCACGCTTCCGCGCAGGCCCACCGGCGACATGGTCTTCTTGCCGCCGTCCAACTTAAACCAGGCGGGGCTGCGGTGGATGATCACGCCCACCTGCTCGGCCAGGCGGAGCTTGTCCGCCGCGGTATCCTGAACCAGGTTGACGTCGTCGTCGGCGGCGCGACCGTCCTGCGCGGCGATGGGCACTTCCGCCTCGGCGGTCAGCACCCGGATATATTCGCAGGGTACCCCGACATAGACCTCTCGAATATGGGCCTTGCCTTCCAGTTCCGCGGCGCTGATGGCGCTGCGCATCGCCTGGGCCAGCTTGTCGGGTTCGTTCCAGCCCCCGTCCATATAGCCGTCATAGGGAACGGTGCCCGAACCGATGATATCGCACCGGCTGAAGCCCCCGCTCTCGGCCAGCAGCGTCACGATTTTGGAGGTACCGAAATCCACGGCCGCGGCTATATTCTTCATAGACTCATCATCGCCTGCCTCACACAAATCGGTTTGCGATTATGCGTATCCATACTAAGGGTATTATACATGTTCCTGGCACGGTTGAAAAGGGTTTTTCTTAGAAATAAACGCTTTTCAACAAAATTCATCGCCTTGCCGCGCCACAATTCCCGCCGTTTTTTGGGTCAGCCCGCCACATATACCG
>JAEVZE010000161.1 GCA_023392395.1 Bacillota bacterium | reverse complement strand
GCTCGACAAGCTCTACAGCGACGAGGCGCTGGACATCACCACGGATATCCAGGTGCTGGAGACTATGATGGCATCCGACGGACTGACCGACGAGGGCATCCGCAAGGCCGTCAGCACCATCCGGAATGAATCCGCCGCCAGCAGCGGCGCGGCGGCTCAGGCGGTTCAAACGAGAAAAGACGAATGAGGAGGATCTCCCATGAGCGAAACGCAGAATAACGGCCTTAACAACCCCGAACTCTCCGCGGTCCAGGTGGACGATGTGTTGAATCAGGCCCAGAAAGCGGTCGCCGAGGCGCAGACCGCGCCGGCCGCCACGGCCGAGGGCATCAAACTGACGCTGGGCACCGAGCAGCCCACGCCGCCGGAGGTGGCCAAGGTCATCGCCGAGCCCGCCAAGGCTGTGCCGGACGCCGACGAGGTGCGCGACAAGTTCACGCCCGAAGAAGAAGCAATCATCCGCGACTTCTCCAAGAAGATCGACGTGACCGACGCCAACCTGGTTTTCGCCTACGGCTCGTCCGCGCAGCAGCAGATCGCGGGCTTCTCCGATTCGGCGCTGAAGAACGTCAAGACCAAGGACCTGGGCGAGGTGGGCGACATGATCACGGGGCTCGTCACCGAGCTCAAGGGCTTCACCATCGACGACAAGGAGAACGGCTTTTTCGCCTTCTTCAAGCGCAACGTCGACAAGCTCACCATGCTCAAGCACCGCTATGACGAGGCGGAAATGAACGTGGGCAAGATCGTCGCCGGCCTTGAGCAGCACCAGGTGCAATTGCTCAAGGACATCGCCACCCTCGACCAGCTCTACGTCGAAAACCTGCGCTACTTCAAGGAGCTTTCCATGTACATTGCGGCGGGCAAGCTGCGCCTCAAGGATTTCCGCGCCAATGAGCTGCAAGCCATCCGAAATAAGGCGCAGACTTCCGGACTGCCGGAAGACGCCCAGGCCGCCAACGACATGGCCGCCCAGGCGGACCGCTTTGAAAAGAAGATCTACGACCTGGAGCTGACCCGCAACGTCTCCCTGCAGATGGCGCCGCAGATCCGGATGCTGCAGAACTCCAACCAGCTGATGGCCGAGAAGATCCAGTCCTCGCTGGTCAACACCATCCCGCTGTGGAAGAGCCAAATGGTGCTGGCGCTGGGCCTGCAGCACACTCAGGAGGCCATGGAGGCGCAGCGCGCCGTCACCGACCTCACAAACCAGCTTTTGCGCAGCAACGCGGAGCGGCTGCACCAGGCCACCGTCGAGACCGCCAAGGAATCCGAGCGCGGCATCGTGGACATCGAGACGCTGAAGGAAACCAACCAGAAGCTGATCGACACCATGGACGAGGTGCTGACCATTCAGCAGGAGGGCCGTGAAAAGCGCAGGCAGGCGGAGGTTTCGCTGGCCGAAATCGAAAAACAGCTCAAGGCCAAGCTGCTCGAAGTGCGCGGCTGAGGAAGGCTAGACCATAAAGCGGGGTGTTGACATGCGTCTATCGGAAAACCGGACGATCGCGTGGATCGTATTTGCGCTGGCGGTCATCTTTGCGCTCAGCCTGAGCGGAAACGCGCTGGAGAAAAACGCGCTGGAGATGCGGGACGACGTATTGAAGGTGTTCTTTACCGGCGTGAGCGGCGACGGACTTTGCATCGACAGCGACCTCAAGGAGCGCGCAAAGGACGCCTATACGATCATCGGCATCGCCGGCCGCTATCAGGCAATCGACGCCCCGCTGCTGGATCAAGCCTCCAGCGCTCAAAAAGCGCTGAACGAGGCCAACGGCCTCAGCCAGATTCAGATCAAGGCCCGGTATGACGCCAACCGCGCGCTGGACCAGGCCATCGAGGACCTGTACACTGCGCTGGGTAATCAGCAGCTTTCGGATGTGGACCGCAAGGACGCGCGTTCCAAGTACGACAACTTCAAGTCCCACGGCAACACCATCGACAGGGACCCCTACAACGAGCTGGCGACCCAGTACAACAAGGACGTGCAGAAGATGTACTCGGGCTTCCCGGCGGGGCTGATTGGCGGCATCAAGGGCGGCGCGCCGGCGCTGGAATTGTTCCAGTGACGCCGATAGGAGGAAGTTTGTGAAAAAGATCCTTGCGGCGATCCTGGCTGTCATGTGCTTTATGCTCATCGCCGCGCCGGCGCTGGCCATCAACGTCGTACAGCCGACCGGCTATTACGCCAGCGACTTTGCAAGCGTTTTGTCCGGCGAGGCAAAAAACCACATCGAGGTCAACGCCAAGGCGCTTGACAACGCTACTGGCGCGCAAATCGTGTTTGTGACGCTTCGAACCGTGCAGCCCAACACCACGGAGGACTACGCCAACGCATTGTTCAATAGCTGGAAGATCGGCGACGCCCAGAAGAACAACGGCATCCTGGTGCTGCTTGCGATTTCCGATCAGGACTACTACACGCTGGAGGGCACGGGCCTGGAGCGTAACCTGCCCGCGGGCGACCTCAGCAATTTGTGGAACGAGTACCTGGAGCCTGATTTCGCCAAGGGAAGCTACTCAGCGGGCGCCATCAAGTACTTTGACGCGCTGTTTGAGCGGCTGGTGGACATCTATGGCGTGAACCTGACCCTTGACACCACCTCGAAGGCGTCGTACTACGGCTCCGGCGGCAGTACGAATTCCAGTTCGAACAACTCCAATTCCAACGCCAATCGCGGCGCGCAGAACGCTGGGAACGACGACGGCTTCGGCTTCTCGGATTTCCTGATCGCCATTGGGATTGTCATCGTCGTATTGTCGATCTTCGGCGGCGCGCGGGGCGGCTGCGGCTGCTTGCCGGGCCTCCTGGGCGGCTGGATGGGCGGCATGATGACCGGTGGCAGAAGGGGACCTCGCTGGCCGGGCGGCTATGGCGGCGGCGGGTTTGGCGGAGGCGGCTTCGGAGGCGGTGGCTTTGGCGGCGGAGGCGGCAGATCCCGCGGCTCCGGGGGCGGGCGCTCCGGCGGCGGCTTCGGAGGCTTTGGCGGAGGCGGCTGCGGCGGCGGCGGTTTCGGAGGCGGGGGAGGCTTCGGTGGCGGCGGCGGCGGTTCCCGAGGGTCGGGCGGCGGCCGTGGAAGATAGCCAATCCGGAGCTTGAGCGACCAGCAGACTATGCCAAAATTTCTTAATACATATAATCTCTCCCGGCGAGCCTGCGCAGGTCGCCGGGAGAGATCCTTTTAGGTCAATGGGTGGCAGCATGAGCGCTCCGGGAAGATGCTCGGACTCATACCAATTCCAAACATGATTGCGTCGGTGCAGCGGATCTTTTCGCGCATAGCATCGTCACCTTCCGCTCACCGTAGCGCTGCATTTCACGCCGAAGGCGTATCCCGAAGGGTCGCCTTGCTCCGGTTCCTTGCTCTGCATCGAAAATCTCTCGCCGCTTTGGACGCATTCATGTTTTTCATTGGTATTACTCCGGCGGAGTGTGCGTCTGATCCTCCACCAGCACTTTGGGCGGCTGACCGTTCTCCAGGATGGATTCCTCCAGCGCATGCTCGTCCGTCCAGCCGAAGCCTGGCAGTTCTTCCCGGGTGGCAATGCCCGTTGCGAGTGCCCGCGCGCGCATCACCGCGTACAGGTCTGCGAAGGAGGCGTGGTAGTAGGGCGCGATGAACACTTCCGTGGCGGAGGACAAGAGCTCCGACAGGTAGTACAGGCCCAGCCCCATCAGGTGCAGCGCGAGGAATTTCGCCGCGTAGCCCTGCGCGAATTGGACGGCTTCATCATCGCCCAACAGCCAGGTGATGACGGCAGATGGGCCGCGCGTCAGAGCGCACAATTGTTTGTACAGCTCAGAAAACGCGTTGCCGATCGGGGTGGCAATCCCCAGTGCGATGGGAATGGTGAGCACGAGCGCCAGCGCAAACCAGCCCAAAAAACTGAGTTGCATAACCCAGATTTCCATTTTTTCGCCCTGGGTCATGTCTCGGCTGATGCGCATCGCGCGCCGCCAATGGATGTTCGGGTTCTCCGCCAGGATGGCGGGCACGAAGAAGTACTGATAGGCTTTGATGACGCCCGGTATCAAGAGCAGCAGGGACCATAAGAAGACGATCAGATCGGTCATCAGCTTTGCCTTGACCACATTTCTGTACCCTGTACGGAACGAGTGAAAGATCAGAGAGGTTTCCACGCGGCGCGACCGGTGTTCCAGGTAGTACCGCCGCCATCCGACGGTCAAAGGATTTCCGATGAGGACGGAATACGCAAAAGACAGGGCGATCCCAACGCCCCAGAACCAAGCGGAGAGCGGCAGGTTGCGCTCAACTTCCACCCAGTACGGATTGGTGCGCGTCCCGGTGAGCCGGTAGATCAGGTTGGTGCCGCCGCCCATTTCCAGGCTGCCGGTCAGCACCAGAAAGAGAACCGAGGCGAGGACGGGTTTCCAGTAGCCGTTGTCCTTGAGCGCAAACCTTGCCCGCTCTTTCAGATCCTCACGATACCACATGATCGATCCTCCGCTGCCTTCTGAATTTGACAGGAAACAGGCGCGGGCGCGCCCGGCGAATGGGAAAATTCGGCGGATGTGCCCACGCCTGCGCGGACGATGGGTTGCGAGCGTTCAGCGAACGCCCGGAAGTTCGGATTACCCGAAGACGTCACCGACCACCAGGGACGCCCGTTGCGAGCGTTCAGCGAACGCCCGGAAGTTCGGATTCTGAGGTGAATCCGCTCTCAAGCGCCTTGACGCGCAGGGCTGCGTACAGCTCCGCCATCGTGGCTTCGACGTAGGTGGTCACGAACAGCGTGCCGACCACCAGCGCAATCAGCCCCAGCAGATACCACCCGATGAAGCTGATCTGAAGAACGAAGATGTCAAACTTGCAGCCATCGGTCATACGGCGGCTCAATTCCAGCGCGCGGCGCCATTCGATGTCCGGATTTTCCGCCATGATGTAGGGTGCCAGGATGTATTGGTAAGCCTTGATAATGCCTGGAATGATGAACAGCAGCGACCACAGGAAGATGAAGAGCCCTTGCAGGAACATCGTCTTGACCACGTTCAAGTAGCCTGGTTTCATGAACGGCCAGAAAATCGTGCCGATCGAGGACGTACGGACGCGGTGCTCCAAAAAGAAGCGGCTCTTGCCGACTTGCAGCGGGAAGGCGACGAAGATCGCATACGCGGTGGCCACGATGCCGATCAGCCCCATCCATGCCGGGTTGATCGGGAACATGCCCCAGCCGAAGCGCATAAAGCGGCTGAGATCGCTCTGGTCAAGCCGGTATTCCAGCATCGGCCCGCGCCCCGATCTGCCCGCGCCGCTGAACAGACCTGTCAGGACCGTGATGATGACAACGACCGCCAGCGCAATCCAGTACCCGTTCGCGCGCAGCGCCTCCTTGGCGCGAGTCTTGAGATCCCCCCTGATCCACATGACTGCATCCTCCTTCACTTCATACGAGAAAAACAAGCTGCCCCATCAAGACAACTTTAGATGCTGACAAGCAATGGTATTCCTTCCATCGCTCCCGGTTGCCTGCGCGCAGGAAACGAATTTCATCAACCAGCTCGATCACTGGTTGATGAAACAGTATTATCGTAGACGCTGAAAACCGAAGGAACTCTGGTCTCGAAGCCTTTCTGCCTTCGCGATGAAAACATCGTGGTTTTTCATCACGTAAAAGCTGTCCGCGCTAGGACAGCTTGAGGGTACTCATCAATTGTTTGAGGACCGGGTCAAATTCCTTGTATTGTTCCGACGGCGCGTAGAAATGCACTGCTACCAGACGGTTCCTGGAGCTTTTGAACGAGACAATGATGAAGCCCTTGACCTTCTGGCCATCCTTCTCCGCCTCGTAGAGCACCGAATAGGCGTTGCTGCCCGTCAGCTTGACCTTTTTCGAGACCGAGCCGTGCTTGAAGCTCTCAAAGCTGCCAGAGATCTTGTCGATCAGCTTGTCCAGTTC
>JAEVZE010000160.1 GCA_023392395.1 Bacillota bacterium | reverse complement strand
AGACGAGGCCGCCCTCCAGGCCGTGGATCTCGTGGCGGGTGCGGTCAGTCACGCAGCCCATCGCGATGTTCTTGCACGCGCCGCCAAAGCCGCAGGAGCCGTGGCCCTTCACGTGGGAGAAGTCGATCAGGAAGTCGGCGTCGTGGATCAAGCCGGCCACGTCCACGTGGCGGAAGGTCTTGAAGTCCACGTCCTTCGTATAGAAGTACTTGCCGAAGTAGCCGCAGTCGTCCAGCACCGGGCAGCCCAGAATGCCGTCGGTGTAGCCGCGGTCCTCCGGGTGGCGGGGGTAAATGTAGTGGTCGGTGACGAAGCACTCTCCGCCGCTGTCCTTGATGAATGAGACCAGCTTGCGAACAAAGATTGGCGGGATTGTGGAGTAGGAGACGTCGTCGCCCACGTGCATCTTGACGGCCACTTTTTTGCCCTTCACTTTTTCAGCGAGGCCGCTCTTTTTGAGCATGCGGCCGAACTTTTCCGGCAGCGTCTGGGACGATTTGTACTGGGTAAACGCCATCGGCGCAAACAGGACTTTCGAGGGCATGGGGGACACCTCCTGTAATCGTTTTCCGCCAGCCATTATAGCACGTTTCACCTTCTCAGGCAAGATATATCCGGCTCCCCACGCGCATAGCAATGAAGGGGGAGCGGGGGCATGGATCCGCCGCGCTGGATTGGGTACAAGGAGGGCTGAACGTGGAGCTGGAGAGGCAGACCATGGAAATTGAGCGCCAAGTGGCCAGCGAGAGCGCACAGGCGCTGGTGCGGGCGGAGGCCACGGTTTCCGGCGCGGGACGCGAGGTTGTCGAGCCGCTGATGGAGGAAGCCACACTGTCCATCGGCACCGTAGAGGTGCAGGACGGGCGGGTGCTATTGGACGGCACGGTGCGCTGCCAGGCGGTGTACCGCCAGGGCGAGGAGGGCAGCCCCCGCGCGCTGGCCGCCCAGGCGCAGTTCAACCAGGCCATCGAGACGCCGGGGGCCAAGCCCCGGATGATCGCAAGCGTCAACGGTCAGGTGGAGCATGTGGAGGCTTCCTACGAGAACGGGCGCATGGTGTTTCAGGTGTCGATCAACCTTCAGGCACAGGTCAGCGCGCTGGACACCGTCAGCGTGATCACGCAGGCGGCAGGCATTCCGGCGCTGGAGGCACGGTTTGTCGAGCTCTGCTCCACCAAGCTGAGCGCCGAAGCGGGCGCGGAGACGGTACTCCGGGAGAGCGTGGCGCTGCCCGCGCAGCTGGACGCCAGGCTCGCGTTGATCGACTGGTCCAACGCGCGGGTCACGAGCGTCGCGCCGGACCTGGGCGGCGTGCGGGTGAAGGGCGAGGTACTGACGGAGACACTGATCGGAACCGGCGTGCAGGCCAGGCCCGTGGCGCTGGTCAAGGTGGCGCTGCCCTTCGACGAATTGGTGGAGCTGCCCGAATGGCTGACCGAGAACGTACGGGCGAGCGCGCAGGCGACGAACCTCGTCACCAATGTGGAACAGGGCGGCGCGGAAGAATCCACCTTGACGCTGGAGGCCAACCTTGCCATCGCGGTGCGCGCCTATGGACAGGACTGCGCCACCGCGCTGGCTGGGGCATACACGACCTCCGGTCAAGGGCTTCAGGCGAATCAACAGACGCTGGATGTGTCCACCGGCGAGACCACGCTGGACAGTTCACAGGTCTTCCGCGGCACGATGCTCCTGCCCGAAGGCGCGCCTGGCGCGGGTACGGTGTTGGCCACCCGGGTTCGGCCGGTGGTCAGCGAATGGACGAGCGAGAACGGACAGACCACGGTATCCGGCGTCATGGAGGCGGGCGTTCTCTACCTGCCCGGCGGCAGCGAGCGGCTGCAGGCGGCTAGGTCTGAACTGCCTTTTTCCATCCGCTGCGAAGGCGCGCTGCCGGACTCTGGCCGCCTGGCGCTGGAAGCCACCGGAGCCGAGGCCAGCGCGCTGATGAGCGACAGGCTCGAGCTCAAGTGCACGCTGCATGTGACCGGAGAGGCCATGCGGACACAGCCGGTGACGGTGGTGGAGGGCGTCGAAGCGGAGGAGGGAGAGCCGGGGAAGAGCGGCGTTTTGATCATCTGGCCGCAGGCGGGCGACACCGCCTGGTCCATCGGCGAGCGCCACCGGGTGGCCCAGTCCCGCATCTCGGCGGTGGAGCCGGGCAAGCCCATTGTGCTGAGGGTCTAACTTATGATAAAATGGCCTTCATGGAGGGCCGTACATGAGCATTGTAGTAGAGGCGCACGCCAAGATCAACTGGGCGCTGTGGATTTCGGGCCGCCGCCCGGACGGATACCACGAGATGGACATGCTGATGCAGCAGGTTCAACTGTGCGACGACCTGACGCTTGAAGAAGAGGACGATCTGACGCTGTTGGTGGATGGCGAGCCGTCTCAGGATCAAAACAATCTGGTGCTTCGCGCCGCGCGCGCCCTCCGGGAGTTGACCGGGGTGCGCCGCGGCGCGCGCGTTTTATTGACGAAGCGAATTCCCGCCCGCGCGGGGCTTGGCGGCGGCAGCGCGGACTGCGCGGCGGCGCTCAAAGCGCTGAACGCGTTATGGGGGTTAAGCCTTCCGGATGAAACGCTCCTCAAGATCGGCCTGAAGCTGGGGGCAGACGTGCCCTACTGCCTGACGGGCGGGCTGTGCCGCGTGCGCGGCATTGGGGAAATTGTCGAGCGCCTGCCGGAAGGCCCACGCGTTTATCTCGCTCTTTCGCGCCTAGGCGACGGACTTTCGACGGCGGATGTATTCCGCGTCTGGGACAGCTCGCCCGCTTTCCCGCCCATGGACGCGTTGGGCGCGGCGGAGGCGCTGCGTTCGGGCGATTTTGACCGCCTTCGCATTGCGGCTCGTAACGCGCTGATCGCGCCAGCCGCGTCGATCCTCCCGGAGATCCCGGAGAAAATCCGGCAATTGTACGATGCAGGCGCGCGGTACGCGCAGATGTCGGGCAGCGGCTCCACCGTCTACGGCGTGTATGAAAGCCTCGACAAAGCCCGGCACGCCGCCGGAATCCTGGGGAAAAACGCGATTGTGACCGAAACTCTGCCATAAAACTGCATAAATTCGCCCATTTCCGCCCAGCCTAGAGCCATCCAATTCCGCATGACGAGGAGAAGAAGGATGGCTCGGTTTTTTGTCGCGCTTACGCTGTGCATGGCGCTTTTTTGCGCGCCCTATGCCCAGGCAGATGCGCCCGACCCGCTGAAGGGGATGATCAGGCTTCAGGTGATCGCGCGCAGCAACGCACAGGCAGATCAGCAGGAAAAGTTACAGGTGCGCGACCGGGTGCGCGCGCTGGCGGTTCAGATTGTCCGGGGCGCAAACAGCCCGGAGGAGGCGTTTTCCCGGCTTCGCGCCGCACGCCCGGTGCTTATGAAGGTTTCTGGAGCCAGGGTGGAGGTCCGCGAGGTGGACTGCCCGATGCGGGTATACGGCCATCTGGTGGTACCCGCCGGGCGGTACCGGGCGGTGCGCGTGATCCTGGGCGAGGGCTCGGGCCGTAATTGGTGGTGCGTGCTCTATCCGGACCTGTGCGCCACAAACCCGCTGGAAGTCAAGGCGCTGTCGGGGGATGGCAGCGTCGTCTTCTACTCCGAGGTTATGCGCTGGATTGATGCAATGAGGGGGAATGGGTCATGAAAAGAAACGCATACTTCGCGCTGATTCTGGCGATCGTCGTCGCCTTTGCGTTTTTGTCGGCGCAGGCGGCGGTGGTGCTGGAGGTCGGCTCCAGCGG
>JAEVZE010000151.1 GCA_023392395.1 Bacillota bacterium | reverse complement strand
CACCAGCAGCGCGCTGTTTTCTCCCGGGAAGTAGAGCTGAACGGTCTTGGCCTGGTCCACAGACAGACCTTCGGAGGCGCTCTCCAGGTTCAAAACACCGCGCTCAAAGGGCTTGCCAATCTCGGTGCCGCCTGCGAGTTTCTCCACCGTTTGGCCGCCGACGGTGAAGGACACCTGCTTGACTGTGGGGAACTCGGTCAACGTCTGCACCACTGTGGCCACCATGTTGGCTTCCTGGGCGGCGTCGGTCATCTTCAGTACCTGTTTGCCCATATCAATGTGGGCGGTGCCGTCCTTCTGGATGTCCAGGTCGATCGACGTCTCCTCGGGGATCACGGTTCGAAGGCCCAGCCTTGCGGCTTCCATGTCGTTGTAGGCGCTCTTGACCATCAGGTTAAGCGTCGCCTTGGCAATGCCCTGCTCCTCCGGCAACTGGCGCGTGACTGGCACCAGATAGCCGTAGTTGTCCTGATAGTAGACGGTGGTGCGCACAGTGCCGGTGGGCGCGGGCGATACCGTCGCGGACAGGTCGACCCCAGCGGTCGGTTCCGGCCCGGGCGTTCCAGTCGCGGCCGGGGCCCCTCCTGTCGATTGCGAGCTTCGCCACATCCCCCACGCGCCGCACAGCACGACCGTCAGCGCCAGCACCACCACGCCGAGCACATAGGCCTTGCGCTGGTTCCCGCTGAAATTCATACCGAACCCTCCTCACGCTTGATCTCGGTCAAGCATATTCCGGGGGGTGGACAGGTAGAACGCAGGGGAGTCCAGCGCTATTCTACCACAAAACAGGGCCTCAGCATTGCGTCCGAGCGCAATTTTCGATATAATTACAAAAGGCGGCCAAAATCCGCTTCGCGGCTTTTGGCCGCGAAGGAGAATCTTCGCGAGCCTGAAATTCTCACGAATTTCCGGGCGGCTCGCTGGCCAATGGTACTGTTTCCACCGCCAGTGTGCGCACTGATGGCGGAAACCGAAACCGGCGCGCAGGTCGCCGGTTCCGATTTGAAGGTACGATATGGTGCCCATCCGATAGATTATCCGCTTTGGAGGACAAGATATGCCTTTTGACGGCGTGGCGCTGGGGTTTGTGGCGCGGGAACTGAACGAACTGCTGGTTGGCGGCCGCGTCGACAAGGCGACCCAGCCGGAGCGCGATGAAATCAACCTTTCCATACGCTGCCGGGGCGCGAACCGGCTGCTTTTGATATCCGCCAGCGCCGGGTGTGCCCGCGCGCATTTGACCGCCTCGAAGAAGGCCAGCCCGCTGGAGCCGCCGATGCTGTGCATGCTGATGCGCAAGCACTTGATTGGTAGCCGTGTCGCGGCCGTCCGGCAGGTGGGCGGCGACCGCATCCTGGAGATCGAATTTGAGGGTAGCGACGAGTTGGGCGATCGGTCCGTCCGCATGCTGGTGTGCGAGTTCATGGGCAAGCACTCGAACGTGATGCTCCTGGGCGCGGGCGGCAAGATCCTCGAATGCGTGCACCGGGTGACCGAGGAGATCAGCCGCGTGCGCGAGGTGCTGCCGGGGCTGATGTACGAGCGTCCGCCCGCCCAGGACAAGCTGCCCTACGACAACCTGTCCGCCTCGGTACTGGAAAAGCGTCTTTCCGATTACGCCGGGCCACTTCACAAGGCACTGGCGGCGGTGATCTCCGGCGTGGCGGCCGCCACCGCTCGGGAGATCGCGCTACGCGCCACCGGCGACGAGGACGCCCGCCTTGAGCATCTGGACTTACGCAGAACGTCGGAGAAGGTCGCGGACCTCCTGAATACCCTGCCGTATTTGTCCGCGCCTGCAATCCTGCTGGCGGAGGACGGGATGCCGCTAGAGCTGACCGCGTTCCCGTTCGAAAGCCTGCGGAAGCTGGAAAAACACCCCTTCCCCACGATCTCCGAGGCGATGGACGCCTTCTACCAAGCGCGGGACCTGACGGACCGCATCAAGCAGAAATCCGCTTCGCTGCACCGAGTGCTCAAGAACAACGTGGAACGGTGCGAAAAGAAGCTGGCGCTGCAGCTGGAGGCGCTGGAGGGCAGCCAGCGCATGGAGGAGTACCGGGTGATGGGCGAGCTGATCACCGCCAGCGCCCACCTGATCCAAAAAGGTGCGAAGGCAGCCTCTCTTCCCAATTACTACGACCCGGAGATGGCTATGATGGACGTCCCGCTTGAAGAAAAGCTGTCGCCCGCGCAAAACGCGCAGCGCTACTTCAAACTGTACCAGAAGGCGCGCTCCGCCAGAACCCTGGCGGCGGAGCAAACCGAAAAGACCCGGGAAGAGCTGGATTACCTGGAGGGCCAGCTGGAGAACCTGCGCAAGTGCGAAACTGAGGGAGAGCTGAATGAAATCCGTGAGGAATTGGAAAAACTGAACTACGTGCGCGTAAGCCACAACCGCAGGCAATTGAAGAAGCTGCCGCCGTCGCAGCCGCTGCACTTCGTATCCTCTGCCGGGGTGGACATCCTGGTGGGCAAGAACAACCTGCAAAACGACGAGCTCACCTCGAGCGCCCGGCCCAATGAGACCTGGCTGCACACCAAGGACATCCCTGGCTCCCACGTGATCGTGGTCAGCGAGAAACCGGACGACGACACCATCCGGGAGGCTGCGCTTCTGGCCGCCTTCTACTCCAAAGCGTCCGCCTCCTCGAGCGTGCCGGTGGACTATACGCTGAAGCGCTACGTCAAGAAGCCCGGCGGCGCAAAGCCCGGCTTCGTGATCTACACCCATCAACGCACGCTGTACGCGACGCCAACCGCCGAAATGATCGCCGCCATCCGGAAGGCG
>JAEVZE010000122.1 GCA_023392395.1 Bacillota bacterium | reverse complement strand
ACCCGTGCCCGAAGCGGTCGCGCAGGCTCCGGCAGCGTCGGAAGAACCCGCCAAGCCCGCAAAGAAGTCCCGTTCTAAGAAGGCGGCGGAACCCGCGCCCGAACCCGAGGAATCCCCGGCTGCGCCGGAAGAACCCGTGAAGAAGTCCCGCGCGAAAAAGGCCAAAGCGTAGCCCTTCTCTCAAAACAGCTGAGCGCCCTGCGTAAACACGCAAGGCGCTTTTTTCTATGTCGGCATGCAACTGCATCGGTTTGAAAGGTCCGGAGACATTCTTCTCTGGTCTGAAGACCGCAGGAGCCTGAGGTGAACTGCGCTCGCCGTGGGATTACTTTGGATTGTTGACCGCCCCGTTCGTCCCCTTCCATTCGTTCCCGGTGACATGCGCGCCTGGAACGTGTTTGAGCCACCAGTGCGTGCACTGGTGGCTCAAACAATACCTTCCGTCAGCGGGCCGCCCGGAAATCCCGCAGGATTTCAGGCCCGCGCCGTTCTGTCCCTCGCGTTGAAAAGCCGCAGAGCGGATTTTCAACGCCTATCATTACCCGCGCAGCACCGAGACGCCGGTGTCGATGATCGACGGGCCGGTGGACAGCTGGTTGATCACGGCGTAGGCTTCCGCCACGCCCAGGTAGCCCATGGTGAAGGGGTTCTGCGCCATGGCGGCCTTCAGGGAGCCATCCTTCAGGAGGCCCAGGATCGCATCGGACTTGTCGAAGCCAACGCCGATGATTTCGGGCGCTTCGGCCTTGATGGCGTTGCCGGTGCCGACGGTGGAGCCTTCGTTGGTGCCGAAGATGCCCACGAGGTCGGTATTGCCCATGATGAAGTTGGTGGCGGCTTCCTGAGACTCGGCGGCCAGGCCATCCTTGTATTCGGTGGTCAGGATCTCGAAGCGGCCATCGGCGGTGAGGGCATCGCGGAAGCCGGCTTCACGGTTCATGGTGGAGTTGGTGGCGGTGTTGACGCCGATGATGGCGATCTTGCCAGCGGTCTTGCCGGCCTTGTCCAGCTCCGCGATCATCGTGGTGCCCGCCAGCTTGCCGGCGGCGTAGTTGTCGGTGGACAGCGTCACCGGGACGGGCGCGGCAGCCGGAGAGTCCACGTAGAGCACGGTGATGCCCTGCGCCTGGGCTTCTTCGACGGTCTTCGCGATGCCCTTCGGGTCGGTGGCGGCCAGCAGGATGACGGCGGGCTTCTCAGCGATGGCGTTGTTCAGGACTTCGATCTGGTCGGCGTTGTCCTTGCCATCCGGCGCGTCCCACTTGTAATTAAGGCCCAGCGCCTTGGCCATCGTGGACGCGCCCGCGTCCACAGACACCCAGTGCATGTCCATCTTGTCCATGGTGATCAGGTATACCAGATTGCCTTCCGCGTTGGCGACGGAGAACAGGCCCAGCGAGAGCAGGAGAACGAGCGTGAGAGCGAGGATTTTCTTCATAACCACAGAACCCTCCTTGATGATGCTAAGCGCCCAAACGCGCCTGCAAACCATACCAGTGTGAATCAGGCATGCCGTCCGCGGCCGAACAGCTTCTTGAGGTCGATCGCGTCGCCTCTGGCGATGCGGTCGATCAAGACCGAGACGATGACCACGATGCCGATCACGATGTTCTTGAGCGCCAGCGGCGCGCCCGCAAACTGCAGGCCGTTTTGCAGTACGCCCCAGATGCCTGCGCCGATCACCGTGCCGAACAGGAGGCCCTGACCGCCCATCGTGGATACGCCGCCGATGACCGACGCGGCCACGGCGTTGAGCTCGTAGGTGTTGCCCGCGTCCATCGTGCCCATGCCGCTCTGCGCCATCAGGATGAAGCCCACGATGCAGCTCATGAACGAGGAGACGATGTAGGCCTTGGTCATCGCCCATTTGACGCTGACGCCGGAAAACCTGGCCGCCTCGTAGTTGGAGCCCAGCGCGTAAATGTGGCGGCCTGTCCGGGTGCTGGACAGAATGTAGTTGAAGATCAAAAACAGGATCAGCGCGATCCACATCGGCGTGTACAGCCCCGCGAACTTGCCGTAGTAGAACATGTCCCGGAACGCCTCGGTGCCCCCGGCGGTGATCTGGTCGGTGTTCATGTTGCCGTTGACGATCTGCGCCACGCCCCGGGCCATGATCATGGTGCCCAGCGTCGCGATGAAGGGCGGCAGCTTCGCCCTAGCGATCAGCGTGCCGTTCAGGAAACCCACGAACAGGCAGGCCAGCGCCGTGACCGGCAGCGCGATGAGCACGTGGACGCCCTTGGTCATCATCGTGGCGCTCATCATGCAGCTCATGCCCACGAGGGATCCGATGGAGAGGTCGATTCCGCCGGTGATCAGCACGTAGGACTGGCCCATGCCGATGATCAGGATCGGGGCGACCTGCCGAAGGAGCGAACTGATGTTGCGGGAAGTCATGAAACTGGGGTTGAGCCACGAAAACACCGCGCACATGATGATCAGCGCCGTGGTGACGGAGACCACCTGGCCCATGCCGCGCACCTGCATGATTCGACGGAAGACATTGTCCTTTTTCATCTTTAGCCAGCCTGCCCTTTCCTGGATTCAAACTGCGTGGCGCTGAGCATGATCTTGTCCTGCGTGGCCTCGGAAGCCGGGTACTCCCCGGTGACGCGGCCGTCGCACATGACCAGAATGCGGTCGGCCATGCCCAGGATCTCGGGCATCTCGCTGGAGACGAACAGTACGCCGATGCCCTTTTGCTTGAGCTGGTTCATCAGGTGGTAGATCTCCACCTTCGCGGCTACGTCGATGCCGCGGGTGGGCTCGTCAAACAGCACGACCTCCGCATCCCGCACCAGCCACTTGCCCACGACCACCTTCTGCTGGTTGCCACCGGACAGGTTCCTGGCCAGCATCAACTGGCTCGAGGCCTTGATCTTGAGATCGTCGATGGCGCGCTGCGTCAGCTTGACCTCCTTGTGCCGGAGCACCTTGCCCAGCGGCCCTTTGATTCGATCCAGGTTGGCCAGCGCCACGTTTTCGCGCAGCGACAGTTCGATGCACAGACCCTCTTTTTTGCGGTCCTCCGGCACACAGGCGATGCCCGCCCGGATCGCCCCGGAGGGTGATTTGACCGTGACCGCCTTTCCGTTCAGGTGGATGGCGCCGCTGTCCACCGGGTCCGCGCCGAAGATGGCGCGCATGGTCTCGGTGCGGCCCGCGCCCATGAGGCCCGCAAAGCCCAGGATTTCGCCCTTCCGAAGCGTGAAGCTGACGTCGCGCACCATACGACCGGCGTTCAGGTGCTCGACCTTCAGCACCACGTCGCCCACAGGACAGGCGACGTGCGGGAATTTTTCGGTGATCTCACGGCCCACCATCAGCGAGATGATTTCGCCGATGGAGATGTCCTTGAAGTCCCGCGTGGCGACAAACTTGCCGTCCCGAAGGACGGTCACCCGGTCGGCGATCGGGGCGAGCTCCTCCAGCCGGTGGGTGATGTACACGATGCCTACGCCGCGCTTTTTCAGCTCGTGGATGATGCGGTTGAGCTCGTCCACCTCGCGGTTGGTCAGGGCGCTGGTGGGTTCGTCCATGACCAGCACCTTGCAGTCGGTGGACACGGCTTTGGCGATCTCCACCATCTGCTGCCCGCCCACGGGGAGCTTGGAAACCGGCGTCTCCGGGCTGATGTCAAGGCTCAGCTGCTTTAAATATTCGGCTGCGCGCCGATTCATGTCCCGCTGGCGCAGTTTTGTGAAGCGGCTCTCCTCCCGGCCCAGGAAGATGTTTTCCGCCACCGTCAGGTGCTGGCACATGTTCAGCTCCTGATGGATGATCGCGATGCCCATCTCCTGCGCCCGCTTGGGCGTCAGGTGCTCCACGGGGTGGCCGTTCACCTGGAAGGTGCCGCCGTCCCGGGAATAGATGCCGCTCAGGATCTTCATCAGCGTCGATTTGCCCGCGCCGTTTTCCCCCAATAGCGCGTGCACTTCGCCCGCGCGCAGCTCAAAGTGCACGTCGTCCAGCGCTTTCACGCCTGGAAACGTCTTGACAATGCCGCGCATTTCGATCAGGTTGTCCAATGGACAGCCTCCTTTCGCACCGCGCCCGCGATCGGATTTCCCATAAATTTGCAATGCCTGCTATTCACTTTAGCAATCTTTTGAAGAAAAGTCAATAAAAATGAACAATTCAAACAAAATTAGGAAAAAATTGAACCGGGATATTGCCTGGCCTCGCGCGGTTCCCGTATAATGGGGCCATGGAGGGATAATCATGAAATTCAAAAGAGGGCATTGGCTCGTAAAACCGTTCGTAAGGGCCTTGTACGCGGCCGAGTGCTTCCGTGTGAAGCGGAACGGGGACGAGGTGGAACTGCTGGTCCCAGGCGCAAAGGTGGGCGGCCGGCAGGATACCATGGGGCCGGCGCTGACGGTCAGGCTGTCGTCTCCGATGGAGGGTGTGGTGCGGGTGGGCATCACCCATTACGCGGGCGCGGCCGTAAAAAAGCCGGACTTTGAGCTCTTCCACGGCAACCCGGCTGTGGAAATCGAGGAGGACGACGAGAAGCTCTGTTTCCGCTCGGGGCTCATGGAGGCGCGGGTCTCCAAGAAGAAGCGCGCGTGGGGTATCGAATACCGCTACGACGGGCGGTACCTGACCTCCACTGGCTTTAAAGGGATGGCGCACTTTACCGACGAGAAGACCGGGAAGGGCTACGTCCAGGAGGCGCTGGAGCTGTCAGTGGGCGAATGCGTGTACGGCCTGGGCGAGCGCTTCACGCCCTTCGTCAAAAACGGCCAGGCGGTGGAGATTTGGAACGAGGACGGCGGCGCCAACAGCGAGCTGGCCTACAAAAATGTGCCCTTCTACCTGACCAATCGCGGCTACGGCGTGTTCGTGGACGAGCCGGGCGACGTGGCCTTCGAGGTGGGCAGCGAGAACGTGGGCCGCGTGCAGTTCGCGCTGGAGGGCGAGTCTCTCAGCTACTGCGTGGTCGGAGGATCGGACCCGAAGGACGCGCTGACGCGCTATGTGGCGCTCACCGGAAAGCCTGCGCTGCCGCCCGCCTGGTCGATGGGGCTGTGGCTGTCCACGTCGTTCACCACCGATTACGACGAGAAGACGGTCCTGTCCTTCGTCGAGGGCATGGCCCAGCGCAATCTGCCGCTGTCGGTGTTCCACTTCGACTGCGGCTGGATGCAGTCCTTCCGCTGGTGCGACTTCCAATGGGATACCGATGTGTTTCCCGATCCGGAAGGGCTTCTGAAAAAGCTCCACGAGCGCGGCCTTCGCGTCTGCGTGTGGATCAACCCCTACATCGCCCAGGACAGCCCGCTGTTTCGGGAGGGCGCGGAGCGGGGGTATCTGGTCAAAAAAACCGGCGGCAGTGTCTGGCAGACCGACCTGTGGCAGGCGGGCATGGGGATGGTGGATTTCACCAACCCCGGCGCTTGGGTCTGGTATCAGGAAAAGCTCAAGCATCTTCTCGATCAGGGGGTGGACTGCTTCAAGACAGACTTCGGCGAGCGCATCCCAGTCAAGGACATCGCCTGGCACGACGGAAGCGACCCTGTGCGCATGCACAATTACTACACGCTTTTGTACAACCGCTGCGTGTTCGAGCTGCTGGAAAAGGAGCGAGGCGTGGGCGACGCGGTGGTGTTCGCGCGCTCGTCCGAGGCGGGCGGGCAGCAGATGCCGGTGCACTGGGGCGGCGACAACTTCGCCACCTATGCCTCGATGGCCGAGACGCTGAGGGCTGGGCTGTCGCTGGCGGCCTCGGGCTTTGGCTTCTGGAGCCACGACATCTCCGGGTTTGAGGACACCGCCCCGGCGGACGTCTACAAGCGCTGGTGCGCGTTTGGCCTTCTGTCCTCTCACAGCCGTCTGCACGGTTCCCGCAGCTACCGGGTGCCCTGGCTGTTTGACGACGAAGCGGTGGACGTATTGCGCTTCTTCACCCACCTCAAGTGCCGCTTGATGCCCTACCTGTACCAGAAGGCCGTGGAGGCCCACGTTCAGGGTGTGCCGATGCTCAGGCCCATGTTCCTGGAGTTCCCCTTCGACCCGGCCTGCGATCACCTGGACAGGCAGTACATGCTGGGCGACAGTCTCCTGGTAGCACCTGTGTTCCGGGAGGACGGCGTGGTGGACTACTACCTGCCGGACGGCGTGTGGACGAACCTCTTGGACGGTTCCACCCGCGAGGGCGGAAGGTGGTACCGCGACCAGTGCGACTTCTTCCAGCTGCCACTGTGGGTCAAGGAGAACACGCTTCTGCCGGTTGGCCCGGTGGACGACCAGCCGGTCTACGATTACTTTAAGGGTGTGACGCTGCGCGCCTACAGGATTTCGGAGGGTACCGCCATCACCATCCCGGACATCTCCGGAAAACCCGCGGCCACCGCGGTTGCCCGGCGCGTGGAGGGCGAGGTACTTGTGGAGGCATCGCCGGAGCTTGATTACACCGTGGAGATCATCGAATAGCCCAAATCACGCAATTCGAGCCTTCCGGAGAACGCTTCGGAAGGGCTTGAACGGTTGACGAACCCCCGTAAAGGCCCTCATCGTTCCCGGCGACCGGTGCGCCGGGAACGTGTATCGGTCCCCAGTGCGAACACTGGGGACCGATACAATACCTTTCGTCAGTGAAACGCCCGGAAATTCCAAAGAATTTCAGGCTCACGCAGACTCCCTCTTTCGCATTGAAAAGCCGCTTGGCGGATTTTCAATGCCCTTACAGGATCAGCGACGGCGCGGCGTAGACGCGAGCGCCCAGCTCGCTGTTGAGCATATACAGGCTCTTGGGATCGGAGCCGAAGAGGTCGAACTTGCGGATCAGGTCGTCGGCATTCTTCTCCTCCTCGCCCTGCTCCTTGACAAACCAGTTCAAAACCTGCAGGGTGCGGTAATCCTTGTGTTCGTTGGCCAGCGTGTAGATTTTATGGATGCTGTCGGTCACGAAGCGCTCGTGCTCGAGGGAAGCCAGAAGCGGCGCCTTGAACGAATCGTACACCTGGGGCTCCGGCGCCGCGATGGCGTCAAACGTCACGCACGCCCCCTCGTTCAGGAGGTACCGGCGGAACAACAGCGCGTGATCGCGCTCCTCCTGGGACTGTACGAAAAACCAGTTCTCAAAGCCTTCCAGATTGTTGTCCGCGTAATAGTTCGACATCGACAGATACAGGTAGGCCGAATAGAACTCCTTGTTGATTTGCTCGTTCAAAAGTTTCGCAATGTCCGGATGCAGCATTTTGGGCTCCTCCTCGTCTAATCACTGTACTCCATTTTTACCCGCGCAAGCGCCTTTTGAAACACGTCGGGCGGTTCGCTGGATTTTAACGCACCAGCGCGACTGCCGGAGGGGAAATTTACTGCCCGGGCGTTTCCAAACCCCGCGATCGTGGTATAATGTTTGAGTTAAAGCTGGCCAGCAGGCCGGCGAAAAACGAATCCGGAGAGGGATATTTTATGTCAACGGTGCAAACCATCCGAACCCTGGAAGAAGACCCCGCGCGATGTATGGAGGCGTTAAGCCTCCCGTTCCGACCGATCTGCCTGTGCGACAAGCCCTGCTTCGACCGTGCGATGCGCGAACTGGACGAAACCATCTGTGATTGCTCCTTCGCGGTACAATATATCTGGCGGGGCAAGTACCAACCCGAGATCTGTTATCATGAGGACGCGGTGCTGACGCGCTTCGGCTGCGACGGCGAGCACTTCTACGGTTTCCCGGCGGGAGGCGACCTGAAAAAGGCGATCGAGGCGCTTCAGGCCTACTGCGCGGCCCAGGGCGAACCGCTGAAGCTGGGGCTTTTGTCCGGGCAGATGAAGGAGCGTATCGAGGCGGAAATGCCCGGCCGCTTCCAGTTTGAGGAAAGGCGCGACAGCGCCGACTACCTGTACCAGGCGCAGAAGATGATCGACCTGCCGGGCCAGAAGCTGCACGCCAAGCGCAACTTCATCAACCGCTTCCGCGCGACCTACGAGGGCCGCTGGAGCTTCGAGCCCTTCGACCCGGAAAAACTGGACGAACTGTATGAGTACGAGGCCCAGTGGTGCCGCGACAACCGCACCAGCGAGGGCGATTTGATGGCTGAGAACCAGGCGATCGTCAGCCTCCTGGAAAACGGGCGGGCGCTGAACGTAAAGGGCGGGACGTTGCGCCTGGACGGCAAGGTGATCGGCTTCTCGCTGGGCACCTTCATCACGCCGGAGGTGTTCTGCGTCCACATCGAGAAGGCCGATTGGATGATCCCCGGCGCGTATCAGGTACTGACCAACGAAGTCGCCCGGGCGTTTTGCGACGGCATCAAGCTGATCAACCGCGAGGACGACATGGGCATTGAGGGCTTGCGCAAGGCCAAATTGTCCTACCAACCCGACGAGATCGCGATGAAGTACGTCGCGACCCTCGTGTGATGGACATCCGCCTCGCGCGCCCGGAGGACTTGGGCGCGCTGAAGGAGATCTGGAACGCCTCGTTCCCCGGGGACGAGGCGTTTGCCGATTGGTTTCTGAAGACGGTCTTCAAAACAGACAGCGCGCTGGTGTGGGAGGACGGCGGCCGAACCGCCGCGATGCTGCACCTGATCCCGATGCGCTGGCATGTGGGCGGGTGGGAAGTGCCCGCTTCCTACGTGTACGCGGTGGCCACGCTGCCAGAATACCGCGGCCGGGGCGTCGCCGCGGCGCTTTTGCGGGAGGCCGAGGCGCTGGAGAAATCCCGCGGAACGCGGGTCATGATGCTGGTGCCCCAGTCGGCGAGCCTGTTTGAGTACTACCGCCGCCTAGGGTACGAAACCGCGCTGTTCCGCGCCCGGCGGCAGATTGTGTCCGGGGCGGGGGAGATCCCGCCCGGCCTGGAGATGGACGATTCCCCGGAAACCGGCGAGCTGGGCGAGTGCTTTCAGGCGGCGATGCAAGGCCGGGATTATGTGGCGCGGTCGGACGAACATTGGGCGCGCTCGCTGTCCTACCTGAATGCGCTGGGTGTCCGGCGGAACGGAAAGCCGGCGGGCTTTGCCATCTATGATTCGGAGGGTGTTGTCCGTGAGCTGATCGCATTGGACGAGGCCGCGAGGGCGGCGCTGGAGGCGAGCGCGCTCAAGCGCCTGAACGCCCGCGAGGCGGTCGCCTTCTCTCCGGACGGTCCGGGCGAGCCCTACGGCATGGCCCGCGTTCTCGAGCCGGGGCTGGAACTCCCGAGCGGTTATGCGGGGCTGATGCTGGATTAACCGAGGCGCCCCAAATCCGCCGTGCGGCTTTTGGGCGCGAAGAGGAAGACTGCGTGAGCCTGAAAACCTGCGGGATTTCCGGGCGGCTCTACTTCCTGAAGGAATTGTTTCCTCCGCCAGTGTGTGCACTGATTATGGAAACACGTTTCCGGCGCACGGGTCGCCGGGAACGATTTCATGGAGAACCGTGCTTACCAACGTTTTGATCTTTACCGACACAGCCGGTGCAAAGGATGGACGACGGGATGCTCTGGTCCTCAAGCCCATCGATATCTCGCCATGAAGGGTTCGCAAGCCATGGCGCTGGGAGGGTGCCGTATGCTGGAGATACTCGAGCGGAAACCCAGGGAGTCGGCCAGCGAATACGCCAGGCGTGTGCTGGAATACAACATCGTCCACCTGAAGCTGCCGCCGGGCGAACAGCTGCAGGAGAAAGCGTTGGCGGAGCAGATCGGCGTCAGCCGCACGCCCGTGCGGGAGGCGATCCTGGAACTCAGGCAGCGGCACATCCTGAACATCTATCCCCAGCGCGGCACCTTCGTGTCCTACCTGGAAGAAAAGCGCGGCGAGGACATCCGCTACCTGCGCTACGTGTTCGAATCCCGGTTGGCCGAGGATGCATGCAGCCTGAACGATCCGGCGTTGAACGAAGCGCTCTCGGACAATATCCGCCTGCAGCGATTGTACGTGGCCCGAGATGCGGACCGTTTTTTGCAGCTGGACGACCAGTTCCATGAGGCGATCTACCGCGCCCTGGGCCGGGAGGACCTGTACGCGATCGTCAAGGAGCACTCGATTCACTTCGACCGGGTGCGGCGGCTCAGCTACAACCTGAACACCTCCGAGGCGCTGGTGGGCGAGCACGAGGCCATCGCCCGCGCCATCCAGGCGGGGGACGCGCCGGCTGCCCGCGCGCTGTGCGAGCGGCACCTTCAGCACGCCGTCGCCGATTACGAGGCGCTCAAGGCGCTCTACCCCGACTACTACGCGCCTTCTGGACGATGACCCCCTGCGGGTTTTCATCGCGGAAGAGGAAGACCGTGTGAGTCTGAAATGATCCGCGAAATTTATGTGTGAGCGGGGCCCGGCATTGACTGCCGGGCCTTGCGGTGTTATAGTATTGTCAATTGATATATCACTTGCGAGGGGCGTCGGACGATGGAATTGAAAGCGGGCGCAAAATATGCGCTGATCACCGTCACCAGCATGGGGGTGCGCATCGCGCCGGTAGGCCGGGACAGCGTGCACACGGCAAATCTGTTTGAAATGCAGGCGACCAGCGCGGAGAGTAACGTGCTGAACGTCGCTTCGTCCCTGGGGCTTCCGGTCCTTGCGCTGACCCGGTTCGTCAAGGACAGCCCCATCGCGCTGTTCATCAAGGGAGAACTTAGGCGGCGAGGCATTTCCTATGAGGGACCGGACGTGCCGCAGGGCGGGCCCTGGGGCTACCGGCACCAGTTCAACATCGCGGACAGCGGCTTTGGCGTGCGCGGACCCCGCGTGCACAACGACAGGGCGGGGGAGATAGGCAGGACGCTTTCCGCCTCCGACTACGACTTGGAGCGGCTGTTTGACCGCGAGGGCTGCCAGATCCTGCACCTGTCGGGGTTGGTTGCGGCGCTCTCCAAAGAATCCACCGCCTGTTGCCTCGCGCTTGCCCGGCGCGCCATGCAGTCCGGCACCAGGGTATCCTTCGACCTCAACCACCGCGCCTCCTTCTGGAAGGGCCGCGAGGCGGAACTGAAGGCGGCGTTTTCTGAGATCGCGTCGCTTTCCGACATTCTGATCGGCAACGAGGAGGACTTCCAGCTGGCGTTGGGCGTCAGCGGGCCGGAGGCAGGCGGCAGCGGCATTGAGGGGAAGTTCGACGGTTTCAAGGGCATGATCGAGCGGGTGCGCGCGCTCTACCCGAACGCGTCGGTGTTCGCCACCACGCTGCGGGAGGTTTTGAGCGCCAATCGCCACGGTTGGGGCGCGATCCTGCTGGCCAGGGATGGCTGGCACGTGGAGCCGCTCCGGGAGATCGAGGTCATGGACCGCATCGGCGGCGGCGACGCGTTTGTGGGCGGCCTTTTGTACGGCATCCTCAAGGGCTGGCCTCCGGAAGACTGGCTGAAGTTCGGCTGGGCCACCGGCGCGCTGGCCACCACCACCGTCCAGGACTACGCCACCCCCGTAGACGAGGAGCAGGTGTGGAGCATCTACCGGGGGAATGCACGCGTTTTGCGCTGAAAATCCACTGCGCGTCTTTTCAGCGAGGGGAAGAACTGCGCGGGCCTGAAACGATCGCTGAAAATCCGCTGTGCGTCTTTTCAGCAAGGGGAGAACTGCGCGGGCCTGAAACGATCGCTGAAAATCCACTGCGCGTCTTTTCAGCGAGGGGAGAACTGCGCGGGCCTGAAATCCTCGCGGATTTCCGGGCGGCCCGCTGACTTGCGGTGATGTTTCCATAACCAGTGTGCGCACTGGTCATGGAAACGCATTCCCGGCGACAAGTCGCCGGGAATGAATGAAACCCGGGGAGCCTCGCGCGCACACATAGATGCCCTGCGTAGCGCGCGGGCCGCCGGGAACGAGTTGAAAGCGCGCAAGATAACGATATAGGAGGCGGCGGCGTGAAGGCAGACATCGGCATGATCGGCCTGGCGGTGATGGGCGAAAACCTGTCGCTGAACCTTGCCGACAAGGGATTCACCGTGGCGGTCTACAACCTGGAACCCGAAAAAGTGGTGCGCGCGTTCGTTGAGGGCCGGGGAAGGCGCGAAAACATCCTGGACGCCTATTCGCTTCAGGAATTGGTCGATTCTTTGGAACCGCCCCGCCGGATCATGATGATGATCCGCGCGGGTAGCCCGGTGGACGAGGTGATCTCACAACTCTTGCCACTTCTGGAAAAAGGCGACATCCTGATCGACGGCGGCAACTCCAACTTTCAGGACACCATCCGCAGGACCAAGCTGGTGGAGAAGAGCGGCATGCTCTACG
>JAEVZE010000028.1 GCA_023392395.1 Bacillota bacterium | reverse complement strand
CGCACATGTCGCCGGAAACGATCGGATGGCGCGACCGGGTCCGATTGCATGCCGGATATTTCGAAGAAATCATGACCAATGCGTGAACGATCTGGAAACAAAACCCGCGTCGTTGCATAGTTAACGAATTTCGATTACAATACACTCATCCGGCCGGCGCAATACCAAGAAAGATTTTCCCTTCGTCCGAAGCCTTTGGCGAGGGGAAAAGCCTGCATCGGTGTCAATGCCGGAGAGATGAGGTGAACCATGAGGCGAACAGGAGGCGTATGCGCGCTCGCGCTGATGCTCTTGTTCGCCTTGTGTCTGGGCCTAACAGCCCGCGCGGACGATCAGGCTTCGCCCATCAACCAGCGCCTTTCGATCTCCGGGGCGGAGGCGAAGTTCTCCTTCACCGGCCCCTCCAACAACCTGTACATATTCCGCTTTTTCGGGGCGAACGGCGCGTCCGGCGCGCTGTACCAGGATGGCGGCGCTCTCCCCATCGCCCAAGGCGACGGCTTCAGCTTCTCCGCGCGCCTGATCTCGGGCGCTAAATTCGTCTTGGTCGTGAAAAACGGCGCGGGCGGCGCGGTGGAGATCATGCGCGACGCGCTGGGCCGCAGCTTTGACCGGCCGATTCAGCTGAACAATCTGGCGGACGGCTATGACAAGGTAATCGCCCGCGCCTATGACACCCACTGGTATGCCTTCACCGCGCCCACAACCGGCGCGTACGTAGTGTACACCGGCTCTGAAATCGACACTGTCGGATACCTGCTGGACGCAAACGGCCTTGAGGTCGCCACCTCCGACGACGCCTTCCCACCCTACGAGCGCAATTTCCGCATGGAAATCAATCTGACCGCCGGGACGACGTACCTCCTGCGCATCAGCGCCAAGGGTGACATGACCGGCGCGTACCATCTCTCTGTCCTCGAGCCCAACGAAGGCGCGCCGGAATTGACCGCGCTCTCGATCAGCCAGGCCAAGCTCGAGATGCGCTCCGGCGATGTGAAGCAGCTGACCGCCTCGGCGCAGCCCGATGGCGCACAGGCGGACGTCCGCTGGGTGTCCACCGATCAAACCGTGGCAAAGGTCACGCAGCAGGGCGAGATCATCGCGGTCGCGCCCGGGCAGTGCGATGTGATCGCCTACTCGGGCCAGCGCGCGAAGGCTTCCTGCCGCGTAACGGTTCAGTCCATCCAGCTGCAAGAGGTGCACTTCGAGCTGGATCAGTTGGAATTGCCCAAAAACCAGACCGCCCAGTTGCAGTACGCCGTGATGCCGCAGGATGCCAGCGACCAGCGGATGGCCTTTATAAGCTCCGATGAGGCGGTGGCGACGGTAGACGATGACGGTATCGTGACCGCCGTGGGCGAGGGCCAGGCGCAGATCACATTGACCTCGGCGGACGGCGGTCACCAAAGCAGCCTGACCGTCACCGTCACCCGGGCGGCGCCCGCCTACCGGGCGCTGCTCATGGGCGAACAGCGCTATGAGGACGGTCGGCTGCGCACCGGATCGATCAACACCACCCAGGGCATGGCGGACCTGCTGGCCAATTCCGGCGTGCCGGGCGGCTACAAGGTGACGATGAAACTGGACAGCACCCGCAAAGAGCTGGTGCAGGCGATCCAAAGTGCGTTCGAGGGCGCGGCACCCACAGACGTATCGCTGTTTTACATCAACTGCCACGGCGGCTACGATTCCGGCCGCGCCTGGCTGGAGCTGCACGACGGTTCCCGCATCACCGCCGCTCAGCTTGAGCAGATGCTCCGAAAGGTCCCCGGCACCGTGATCGTGATGATTGACTGCTGCCAGAGCGGCGCGTTTCTGAGCGCCACCACCCATTCCGATTTCAACCGAAGCGTGGTGCAGGCGTTCACCGGGGGTGCGGCCTCGGGGCTTGCGATGAGCAAGTACCGGGTGATGACCTCCTCCAGTTCCACCCAGAACAGCAACCGCATCTCCTTCGACGGAGCGGACAGCGAATCCGCGATGGCCACCGTGTTCGTGCGCTCGCTGGTGGAGGCGGGCGGCTGGGACCTGATCAAGGACCACAGGACGCCGATGCGCGCGGACCTGGACAAGGACCGCACCGTCACGTTTGAGGAAGCCTACCGATATACTTGGCGGCGGGTCAAGCAGTACCTGGAGACCTCCGTCGTTCAGCAGGACGTGCAGGTCTACCCCGCCGGCTCGATGCTGCCGCTGTTTGTGCGCTAAGCGTGCAAAGGCAGTGAAAAACCACGATGGCTTTTCTCCGCATAGGAAGAAATCTTCGTGAGCCAGAAAACCCGCGGGATTTAAGGCGCACTGACGAGCGGAAGTGCTTCGGCCACCAGTGTGCGAACTGGTGGCCGATACACGTTTCCGGCGCACCGGTCGCCGGAAACGATTTGAAAGTACGACGAGGTTTGCCGGCAGTCTGAGAACAGACTACTGCCCTCTCTTCGCTCTCCCGGATTCCTCGACAAACAAAGGCCAGCGGCATTTCTGCCGCCGGCCTTCTATGTGAAGAGGTGAGTTCCTTGCCCTGGATCAGGGCATCACGGTGGGCGCGGGCGTGGCGCCGATCAGCGCCGCCGGGTTCAGAAGCCAGTTGGCTTCCAGGCCAGCCAGCCAAGTGGCGATGACATTTCCATACACCGCGACCAGCGCCAGCGACAGCGCGATGCAGATCAGCGTCAGGACCAAGACCGCGATACAGAAGTTGCGCTTGGAGGCTCGCTTGCAGGTGATGGCCCACACGAACAGCATGATGATGTTGACGCCCGGGATGGCCAGCACGATCAGGGTACCGATCCAGTTCATGACCGAGACTACGCTTCTTCTGCCGAACTCCCTCGTCCCATCCTGACCCATTTGGATATCCCCTTCCGTAATGTAAGTGAATTATTTCATCGCCCCGACGGACGACAGGAGTCTCAATGCGTTTGCGAAGTAGATGGCGTCGCTTACGGCCTTGGGCAGCGAGAGCGTTTCGATCAAGCGCGCCTCGTCCTCAATGTTTGACCAAGGCGTATCGCTGCCGAAGAGGATTTGCTCCGGCCCGTGGGCCTCAATAAGCGCCTTGACCACCGGGATCAGCACCCGCCCGTGGCTGTAGGCGGTATCAAGGTACAGGTTATCCGCCGGTGTCAGGTCGGTCAGCACGTGATCGCCCATGAGCAGCCCGCCCCAATGGGCGGCCACCACCTGCGCGCCGTCCAGATCTTCCATCGCCCGCTGCAACATGCCCGGTTCGCACCGGCAGGGCGGCAGGTAGGCCATGTCCTGTCCGGCGTGGAACACCACGATCATCTTCAGCTGCGCGATCTTGCGGTACAAGGGCCGAACGCACGGATCGTCCACATTGAAGCCCTGGTATTCGGGGTGCAGCTTGACGCCGTGAAGCCCCATGTCCGCCATGCGCTCCAGCTCGTCCACCGCGTCAGGCGCCAGCGGAAATACCGAACCGAAGGGGATCAGCCTTTCGCTCCTCTGCCGCACCACCCAGTTGTTGATCGACTGCTGCTGCGACGGCTTGGTGGCCACCGGCAGCAGGACACCCATCGCATCCATCCGCTCGAGTTTTCGGGTCAGGTCCTGAACCGTGCCGTCGGTCGAAGGGTGCAAACCGCCAGCGCCGAAAGCCAGCTTTTCCACCACTTCCGCCGCGATCCGCTGGGGAAAGGCGTGCGTGTGAAAGTCAATCAACATAGATCCTCTTAGGTTTACGCCGTTTGTACTATTATACCCGATCGCGCAGAGGCAGTCAATGGCACAATTTGCGAGCTGTTTCGATTTGCTGAAATTTTCGCTTGCATTCCGAAGAATTTTGTAATATAATTGTCACACATGAAATACTTGGAAACCGCTCAACCACTTTAAGGAGGCGAAACCGATGAAAACGCGGACTCGGGCTCTGTGCCTCTGTCTGGCGGCTGCAATCCTTTGCGCGCTCCCGGTCGGCGCCCTCGGGGCTGTCAAACAACAATCCGTGCTTTTAAGCAGGAAAACAATCACCATCGACCTGGCGACGGACTCCACTTTCCAGCTGACAGGCAGCGTGTACCCCTCCAAAGCCAGCCAGAAGATGGTCTGGCGCAGCGGCAGCACGGCCATCGCGACGATCTCCTCCACGGGCTTGATCACCGCGAAAAAAACGGGCACCGTGACGGTTGGCGCGAGGCCCTCTTCCGTCAACAACTGGGCCAAGGCCAAGGTCAAGATCATCGACAGCCTGTGCCCCACCAGCGTCAAAATCAACGTTTCCAGCCTGAACCTGACCGTCCGGTCCACCGCCCAGCTGACGGCGTCGGCGCTGCCCTCCACCGCTTCGCAGACGGTGAAGTGGGCGTCCAACCGGTCCAGCGTGGCGACGGTGTCCGGGAGCGGCCTGGTCACGGCCGTCAGCCCCGGCACGGCGCTGATCCGCGCCACCTCCACCCGCTCTTCCGGCAAGTACCGGACCATCAAGGTGACGGTCGCGAAGCTCCCCGCTCCCACGAAACTGGCCATTTCCCCCGCCGACACCACCATGGAGAAGGGCGACACGCTGCAGTTGACCGCATCCCCCACGCCGACGAGCGCGGATTCGTCCGTCAAGTGGAGCAGCGACAATTCCTCCATCGCGACGGTTTCCTCCAGCGGTCTGGTCACCGCCAAGAGCGTGGGTATCGTCCGAATCAAGGCGGCCTCGGCGGCCAAATCCTCGGTGTACACCATTCGCACGCTGAAGATAAACGATACCAAGACTGTGACCAGCGTCGCGATCGAAAGCGACACCACGGTGCTGTTCGTGGGCGGATCGCTGTCCCTGGACGCCGAAGTGCTGCCCGCGACCGCCCCGCAGACGGTCACTTGGTCCAGCAACAACCCGACGGTCGCGACCATCACCTCCTCGGGCACGGTCTCCGGCAAGTCCGACGGCAGCGCCACGATCACCGTAAAGGCCGGCGCCAAGACCGACACGCTGCGCGTGGTCGTGCAAAAGGTGACGCCGGTCACCGAGGAGCCCTCCCAGGTAACCAGCGTGGGCGGCATCAACGCCAACCTCTCCAAGCTCGACGACATCCTTCGCTACGCCACCATGCAGCTGGACGCGCTGTACGTGTCGGGCGCAATCGATAAGGACGAGACCACCCAGCGCAAGACCATCCTGCTCAACGCCTTCAAGATGGCGCGCTTCCCGTGGATGAGTTCGAGCACCATTTCCTACTACAGCGGCAGCGGCTACTACCGCAGCAACGTGGTGTACTTCGGCATCCCCTACACCCAGAGAAACCGCACCTACAACGTGGAAAAACTACTCAGCGCCGGCGCGTTCCGAAAAGAGGGCAGCAATGCCTACTACACCGCCTCCTTGCCCGGCGGCTCTTACCCTGGCAACGACTGCTCCTCCTTCGTGTCGATGAGCCAGTGGGGCCTGGGCACCTCCTGGTCGGCGCTCAACTCGGACGCAATGAAGGCGTCTTCGGCCTATAAGACCATCGCCAGCTCCGGAAACCAAAGCGGCTACCTGAACATGCGGCCGGGCGACGTGCTGGTCAAGAACGGCCACGCGCTGATGTTCCTGTACTACGCCAGCAGCTCCAAGTCCCAGGTCATGGTCATCCAACAGGGCGGCTTCAACACGCTGTCCACCGTGAGCTGCGACTGCAAGGCGCTCAGCTACTACAGCGGCAATTCCAACTACGTCGCGCGCCGCAAGGTAAGCTTCGACTGATCCCTTTCGAGACAAGCATCCAGTTCTTCGCGCTATCAATCGTTCCCAGCGAGCAGGTCGCCGGGAACGATTTTCATCCACCAGTTACGAAGATTGGTGGCAGAACATTCCCCTCCGTCAGTGAGCCTGAAATCCCGCAGGATTTCAGGCTCGTTCAGGCTTCCTCTCATGCGTTGCACCCGCTTCCGGCTCAACGCCACGCTCGCCCCCTTGCGTTTCCATGGGATTTGTTCTATAATTAGACGATCCCAGGCAAGGGGGCGTATTTTTTGCACGACGGACCCATCGGCGTTTTCGATTCGGGCGTCGGCGGCATCAGCGTCCTTCGCACGCTGCGCGCCGTGTTGCCCAACGAACGCTTCATCTACTACGGCGACAACCTCAACGCGCCATACGGCACCCGGCCGGAACAGGAAATCCTGGCGCTGACGACGCAGGGCGTCGAGGCGCTGCTGGCGCTTGATGTCAAGGCGCTGGTCATCGCCTGCAACACGGCGACTTCCGCGGCGGCAAGCGATTTGCGCGCGCTTTTGACCCTGCCCATCATCGGCATGGAGCCCGCGCTCAAGCCCGCGGCACTCACGCCCGGCAGCGGAACCATCTTGGTAATGGCGACCCCCGCCACGCTTCGCCAGAAGAAATTTCAGGAGCTGATGCGCCAGTACGGCGACCGTGCCGAGATGCTGCCCTGCCCCGGCCTCATGGAATTCGCGGAGCGCGGCGAGATCGACTCCCCCGCGCTGGACGAATACCTGGCCGAGCGCTTTGCGCCCTTCGGCAATGTGGACGCGATCGTGCTGGGCTGCACCCATTACGTGTTCCTGCGGGACGCCATCCAAAAGGCGATGCCCCGCGCGCTGCTCTTTGACGGCAACGAGGGCACGGCCAGACACCTGCAGGACGTACTGTGCGCGCAGGGCCTGGACAACCCCGTCGGCCCCGGCTCGGTGGAGTTTTTGACCACCGGAGACCCCGAAACATTCCTGCCCATCTTCCGCATGCTCTACGAACTGCCGCTGGACGGCTGATACAGGGCAATCACTTCCGACTTTGTCGTAAGCGATTGCGAAGGTACGATGGACCGGATTTCTGAATTTCCCGCGGGAAATTCCGGGCGAAATCCGGCTGCCGAACGTGATTCATCGTCGGGCGGGCATGCTCGCCCTTTGGATGAATCCATTCGCGACGGCAAAGCCGCCACGAATGATAAAACATGGAGGGCTGTGGTCCTCCAATCCTCCCGGAGAGCGATTGCACTTTGGCTGAAAGGAAACAATATGGACGAGAAGCTGGAGGCCATTCTTTCGGAAAATCTGGAATTGTTCCGCGGGCAGAAGCTCAACTGCGCGGAGGCCGTGCTGTGCACGGTGGCTGCGTACCTGGGCGAGGAGGGCGATTTCGCGCCCCGCATCGCCACGGCCTTCGGCGGCGGGATCTGTGGCCGGCAGGGTCTTTGCGGCGCGCTGACCGGCGGCCTGATGGCCACCGGCCTCAAACTGGGCAGGCGGCAGCCAGGCGACGACAAAGCCCCGGCCAATCAGGCAGGCAAGGCGCTTTTGCAGTGGGCCGAGGAGAATTTCCCCTCGCTGATGTGCCGGGATCTGACCGGCGCCGACTTTTCAAACCCGGAGGACACCGCGCGCTTCCGCGCGCCGGGTGGAACGCACGAAATGGTGTGCGAGCGTTTGGTGGCCGAAGTGTCCCGCCATCTGGCCGAAACCCTATAAATTCGGACAATGGCGAAAACCGCTAAATCAGGCATGCCGAAATGGGGAAAAGGGTCGACGAATTTGAAAAGAAGCTCTTTCCTTTTTCGCATTTTTCTGCTATGATATAGGATAGCTATTTGCGCGTATCAGATTTAAATGACCGAGCGCGGCTGGGTCATTTCTCATGCTCAGGCGCGCGCGGTCATTATTTGAGCTAGGGGGAATCACCGGATGAAGGATTACAAGGCCGAGAACATTCGCAACATCGCGGTCGTCGGGCACGGCAGCGAAGGCAAGACCACGCTGGTCGAAGCCATGCTGTTCTCCACGGGCGCCATCGACCGTCAGGGGCGCGTGGAAGACGGCTCTACCACCACCGACTATGATCCCGAAGAAGTGCGCCGGGGCATTTCGATCAGCGCCGCGGTCGCGCCAATCGAGTGGAAGGATAAAAAAGTCAACATGATCGACGTGCCCGGCTACTTTGACTTCGCCGGTGAGCTCGTCGGCCCCTTGAACGTGTGCGAAGGCGCCATCATCACCGTGGGCGCGGTTTCCGGCCTCAACGTGGGCGCCGAAAAGGCGTGGGCCGCCTGCGACAAGGCGCGCACCTCCCGCATGATCGTCATCAATCAGATGGATCGCGAAAACGCCAACTTCAAAAAGGCGCTGGCCACCATCACCGACAAATATGGCAGCCACATCGCGCCCATCGAAGTGCCCATCGTGGAAAACGGCCAGTTCTCTGGCGTCGTGTGTGTGCTGGAGAACAAGGCCTACACCGGCGAGGGCAAGACCTTGAAGGAGATCCCGATCCCGGCGTCCGTCGCCGACGAAGTCTCCGCCGCCCGCGAAGCCATCATGGAAGCCGCCGCCGGCGCCGACGAAGCGCTGATGGAGCGCTTCTTCGAGAATATGGAACTGTCTCAGGAGGACACGATGCTGGGCCTGCGCAAGGGCATCCTGGAAGGCACCGTGGTTCCGGTGGTGTGCTGCTCGGGCCTCACCCGCGTGGGTATCGCCAAGCTCCTGGACAACCTGATCGATCTGATGCCCTCCCCTGCCGGCCGCGCTCTCAAGGGCGTCAGCACCAAGACGGGAGAAGAAGAAACGCGCATCTGTCAGGAAGATCAGCCTTTCTCCGCCCGCGTGTTCAAGACGGTGGCCGACCCCTACGTGGGCAAGCTGTCGCTGGTCAAGGTGACCTCGGGCGTCCTGGCGCCGGAAACTGCCCTCTACAACGCCAATGCCGAAAAGGCTGAGAAGGCCGGCGGCATGTATTTCCAGCGAGGCAAGAAGCAGACCGCGGCCACCAGGGTCGTGGCGGGCGATATCTGCGCGCTGGCCAAGCTGCAGACGGTCAATACCGGAAACACGCTGTGCGATCCCACCAAGCCCATCAAGTTCGCGGACCTGGAGTTCCCGAAGCCCTGCATCTCGATGGCCGTCTACGCCAAGAAGGCGGGCGAGGAAGACAAGATCTTCTCCGGCCTCAACCGCCTGATGGAAGAAGATCCGACCATCCGCATCGACAAGGAAGCGGAGACCACCGAGTCCCTCCTGTCCGGCCTTGGCGAACTGCACCTGGAAGTCATCTCGAAGAAGCTGGCCGCCAAGTTCGGTGCGGAAGCCGTGCTGCAGGATCCCAAGATCCCCTACCGCGAGTCCATCCGCAAGAAGATCGACGTGCAGGGCCGCCACAAGAAACAGTCCGGCGGACACGGCCAGTTCGGCGACGTGTGGATCGAGTTCCGCCCCAGCGACGACGGCTCCACCGAATTCGTCTTTGAAGACGCGGTCGTCGGCGGCGTGGTGCCCAGGAACTTCATCCCCGCGGTCGAAAAGGGCCTCCGGGACAACATCAAGAAGGGCGTGCTGGCCGGTTTCCCGGTGGTGGGCCTGACCGCAAAGCTGCACGACGGCTCCTATCACGCGGTTGACTCCTCCGAAATGGCGTTCAAGACCGCCGCGCGCATCGCCTTCAAGAAGCTGATCGATGCCAGCCCCGTGCTGCTCGAGCCCATCTACCATGTGGAAGTGCTGGTGCCTGACGAGTACATGGGCGACGTCATCGGCGACATGAACAAGCGCCGCGGCCGCATCGCCGGCATGAATCAGGTGGACGGACAGCAGCAGGTCGTGGCCGAGGTGCCCCAGGCCGAGATGTTCAAGTACGCGACCGACCTGCGCTCCATGACCCAGGCCCGCGGCTCCTTCACGATGCGCTTTGAGCGCTACGAGGAAGTCCCCGCCAGCGACGCCAAGAAGATCATCGAGAGCGCCAAGCGTGAAGAGGAAGAGGAAGAGTAAGTGGGAACGCCGGGGCTCCACCCCGGACCCCGCCAAAGGGATTGAATCCCTCTGGACTCCCCTCAAAAACAAATCAAAAGCGCCCGTCTGCAGTGCAGGCGGGCGCTTTGGGTTATGGCTGGTCCGGGATTGTCAGCACCAAGTCTTCGTCCGGGTGTTCGCCGCTGATGGAATACACCGGTCGCAGGCGCAGCTCCTTCGCGCCCTCTGGAACGCCCTGATACTCCAACCGAATCCTGTACAGCTTCTCGAGCGCTTCCTTCCTGAAAACATCCGGTATACTCCTTCGCACGCCTTCCTCACCGATACTTTTTACGGCAGCCATGGCGCTTGCGTATCCCTCACTGATCAGGTGGCCTTCAAGGCGCGCACCGTCCGCAAGCAGGAGATAGTCATTCACGTAATCCGTCTTCGCCAGGTCGCCATCCCGCTTCCAGACGTCCGCGGTGATCCATGCCTCCGGCAACTTCTGCCAGACGGTCGCCTGAACGCCGACGGGGGAAACGGATGCCATCGCCCAGATCGTGTAGGTTCCAAAATCCTTCGTCCCCTGGACGGCCTTCGTGCCCCCCTCTCCCCGGATCAGTGCAACGGGGGCGAGTTCGACCGTGCGCCCTTCCTGGCCCATATAGTACCGGCTGCCCGTCTCATCCTGGTAGTAATAGCCGTCGTATTCCCTAACCTGGAATATAATCCGAACGGAATCCCTGTTTCGCGCCTCCTCGGGCAGCGAATCAAAACCCCTGTAGCCGGTCATCACGTTTCCTTTCCACGTCTCGTTGCCATTCTCCCACTCCAGGCGGGTTCCGTCCGTCAAATACGCGCCGTCGCTCAAGAGGTAATCATGAATGTGAACGCCGATGGCCGTTCCCTCTTCATGGCTCCGCCGGAATTCCCCGTTCAGCGCTTCAAACCCATTCACAAAGGAACTACTGGCGCTGTCTCCATAGCGGATCATTTTCGACACATCGTCCGCTGTCGGCCGCCAGGACGTATCCGCCGAACGGTCTACGATTTCCATGTTGTACGCCACATCGGCCCTGCTGCCGTCGTAATACCCTTGCAGAACCTCAAAGCGAAACGCCTCCCCGCTTCCATTTTCCTTGGATACGGACTGCCGCGCAACGATATCCTCCGCCCTTCTGCCCAGTTCACTCAGGTTGTACGCATCCGCGCCATCGTACTGCGTGGCAAACCACCCGAATCCCCTGGTGATCACCGCCGCAACCGCCACAGCCGCCAGAATCAGCACCGCGATCAGCGCCAGCATCAGCGCAGCGGACATCTTTCGCCGCATCATCGCACCCTTCCCAGCTTCTGGGCGTACCGCTTCCCGCACACGCCGCCTCAGTTCCGGGCGGAATTCCACGCCGGACAGTGAGCGATCGAGGCTCTCTCTCAGATCCTTCATTCCATCCACCACCCCTTCAGCGCGTCCTTGAGTTTCGCGCGCGCCCTGGAAAGTCGCGTCGAGATTGTTGCCTGCGGTACGTTTACGATGAGCGCGATCTCCCGCACTGAAAATTCCTGATAATAGTACAACAGCACCACTTCGCGGTACTTGACTGGAAGGCGTGTCACCGCCCGCAGCACATCGCCATCCTGCGCTTCCAGCGCGCAGCTCGGCTCCGGCAGCCGTTCCGGTAAAACCCTCCAATCCATCAGCCGCCTCCAGGGGCTTCTGAGCAGGTTCTTGCACACGTTGATGGCGATGCGCGTCAGCCACGTCTTCTCGCTCGCCTGCCCCCGGAAGCCATCGAGCCCCCGGTAGGCCCGGATGAACGTCTCCTGCGCCGCGTCCTCCGCCAGTGCCGCATCCTTCAGGTACAGGCAGCACAGCCGGAGGATGCCCGATCCGTAGGCGTCCATCAGCCGCTCGAGTTCCGCCGCCGCGTCCTTCCCCGGCGCTCGTGTAGTATCCACAGCCCGTCCCCCCTTTCGCTTATTGGACACGCGCGAGCGGAGATTCCTTTCACATTTTTCAAAAAACACCCCGCGACGAGTGCGCGCGGGGCTGATCGCCTGTCCTGTTCTTTCATTCATTCCCGGCGATCCGTGCGCCGGGAATGAAGTTTCCTCCACCAGTGCGTACACTGATGGAGGAAACAGTACCTTTTGTCAGGGAGCCGCCCGGAAATCCCGCAGGATTTCAGGCTCATGCAGGCTTCCTTTCGCGTAGAAAAGCCGCGCAGCGGATTTTCTACGCTACGGCTTGTCGATGGCGGCGGCGAACAGGGTGATGCCGGTTTCGCTGTCGGTGAGGAGGAGGATGTAGGGCTTATCGACGGTGAACTCAATGGGCCGCTCCTCCATCGGCATGGCCTTGGCGGACATGCCAATCGATGTGGCAGCGGCGGCGGTAGTGCCTTTTTCGTCGATGTCAAGCCGCGTTTTCTGCAGCACCGAACTGATGTACAGATCCTCTTCTCCATCGATACCGGAGAAGTCGGCCCGTTCGTCAAAGGCGTCCTGCACGCCCAGCGCCTTGAGGCAGTCGATCAGCGGCAGGGTGTCCTCTAAGGACAGCTTAGGCAGCGACAGGGCCACATTGGTCGTTTCTCCAAAGGCCTTGTTCCAGTCGACCGGCGTCTTTGCAAGCTTGTCCAGCGCGGTCAAGATGTCCTGGTCGGGCAGAATGACCGTCAGGCTCAGCGTGGAATCCTGGTAGGGCAACCGCACGGCCTTCATGCCGTCCTGCTGTGTATAGAGAAGGTCAGAAGTCTGGTGCATGAAGTCCGCGTCTACGTCGCCGTCCGCCGCGTGGAAGGGCTGCTGATAGGTGGCCTCGGCCTCGAACGGTTCGCTCCAGTCGGCCTTGAGCGCCAGCGCGTTGACCAACATCATCATCAGGTTCGGGTCCGGCGGCTGATCCAGAAGCTTCTCGATCAGCCCGCCCGTCTTTTCCTTCACCCAGGCGTTCACCTTGTCGTTTACGTCCGAACTATCGATGGAAAAGCGCTCCGCCTGGTAGCGGTCGCGAAGCGCGGCGTCGTAAGCCTCCAGCACCTTCAGATTCTCCTTGACGAAGGCGGCGTTGGCGATGGAGACGCCGCTTCCGGTCAGCGCCATTGCCTGCTGCGTAAACTGCAAAAGGGTGTCCTCGGTCAGCCCCGCGGCGGCGAGCAGCTGCGCGCGGGTCTCGCCTTTGGCACCCTCCGCGGCCATCATCAGCGCCAGATTCAGGCTCAAGGGGGACACGATCGTCTGCCCCTTCTCCCGGTAGAGGGTTTGGAGCAGGTCAATCTCCGAAGCCTGCGCCACGGGCGCGGCGCACACCAGGAGCGTCAATACGGCGGCCAGAAGTCGCTTCAATACACACACTTCCTTTCCTTGCACTTTCTGACGATTGGACGGGAACGGATTCACAAAAGTTTCCTACCAACGCATAGGATGGCCTGGGAGCGCCGCATGATACGGCGGCGCGGGGAACGCCCAAACGGCCGCGCCAGCTCCCGGGACAAACCGCCGAAAGGACAATGCGCCATGACAAAACATCCGGATGCAGAACGGCTTGCCTGCAATATCTCGGTGGACTACTCCAGTGTGCCGGGGAGCCGCATCCTGCCATTTGAATTCTCGCTCAACCTCATGGACTCGGTGCTTGAACCCACGCCCGGCCAGAGGCAGCGTTTCTCATACCACGTCCGTGCGATGGGCACGGAGGAATTCTGCTACGTCAACCTCTCCTACTTCATGGTCGGCCTGTGCGAGGAAATTACCGAAAATCAGCTGGGTGCGATCACCGTGACCCGAAACGGCATGCCGGAGACGGTCATTCTGGGCGAAAACGTCACGCTGGTGCGTCCCGACCGCCCCGATCCCAACACCGGCTGTTCCGGCCTCAAGTTCCACTTCTCTCTGGACAAGGTGCGCGGCGAGATGGACGTCGCCTTTGAACTGACCAGCCCCTACCGCGTCGGACCGGAGCCGCTGTGCGTCTACGGCTCGGGTGTGGCCCGAAATGTACTGTCGCTTTGCGGCCCCTCCTGCTGCATGGATGAGAACTGCTCGCGCATCGTGCACCAGCGCGCCCGCGTCAGCGTTCCCATCACGCTGGCCCCCTACGTGCGTGTGGGCGAGGCGACCACCTGGTGCTGCGGCGCGCCGGCGTTCCATCCTGTGTGCGAGCGGCCCGAGCCTGACGGCCACAAGTGCACGTTCATCGTCTCGCAGATGATGTGCGTTTCGGTACCCATCACCTTCAATATGGACGCCCACCCCGGCGACGCCGATGTCGAGTGCATGGGCACGCCAAGCTGCGAGGCGGAAGACTGACCCTGCGGATGCCCTGGCAAGGTTGACGAAATTTGTTGAGTCATTGTATAATTGGCCTACAGGCCAAAGTGCGCCCAGAATCCGCAACGCGGCTTCTGGGCGCGAAAGAAAAAGGCTGCGCGAACCTGAAATTCTCAGGAACTTCTGGGCGGTTCTCTGAGGGATTGTTTCACCCACCAGAATGCGACCTGGTGGGTGAAACACGTTCCCAGCGCTTTAGGTAAGCGATGATTTAATGAGGTGGTGGAGTGCCAAGGCGATTTTTCGTCCCCACACGGAGCCAGAAGGGAGCCGTAGCAGCGCTACGGCGACTGGATGAGCGACAAAGTGGGGGCGGAAAGGCGACCGGCAATCCCGCCGCCGAATAAATCAGCGGTTACTTAGGTCGCCGGAAACGAACAAAGCCCTGACCGGGCGACGATACGGCTCATTCCTGTTCCAGTTTTGCAGGGTTACGGAGGACGGCATGCTCAAGTGGGTTCCAAGATGCGATTTTCTCCCGGAAGGCCCCAGCCAGATCGACCGGCTTCTGCGCGCCCGCGGGTTCGAAAGCCCGGCGGCGGCGCAGGCGTTTTTGCACCCTTCCCGTGATCAGATGGGTGACCCGTTTCAGATGCCGGGCATGCGGGAGGCGGCGCAGCGGATTGTCCGCGCCCGAGAGACTGGACGCGCGGTCGTGGTCTACGGAGATTACGACGTGGACGGCGTAACCGCGACAGCCCTCCTGACCGGCTTCCTGGAAGCCTTCGGCGTTCGCACGCGGTACTACATCCCCTCCCGCCACCGGGAGGGCTACGGGCTCAACGAGGCGGCCATCCGCAAGATCGCATCGGACGGGGATGGCGCGCTGATGATCACCGTGGACTGTGGCATCACCGCAGTGCGGGAAATCGCGCTGGCCAAGGAACTGGGGCTGGATCCCATCGTTACCGACCACCACCGCCCAGGCGAGGCGCTTCCGGACTGCGTGGTGCTCAATCCGCTGCTGGGCTACCCCCATCCCAACCTTTGCGGCGCGGGCGTCGCGTTCAAGCTGTGCCAGACGCTGGACGGTGACCTGGCTTTCCAGTTCATCGACCTGGCGGCGCTGGGCACGGTGGCCGACGTGGTGCC